>CAYRPF010000046.1:0-24448 GCA_964426185.1 uncultured archaeon
AAGTCGCACGTCCAGTTCTGACGAACAGGAGGACTTAGGTCCCCCCTGATTCATGCAATAATTTTCTTATTTTTCTTAAAGAACTTAATTTATGCTCGAAATTATAGCATCAATTACGGTTGTGTCTAATGCAGGAGAAAATGGTTTGACTATTCGTTGATTTAATAATTGATCAAGTTTTAAATCAGCTTTCACCAATGCTGAAAGAAATTTCTTTTTAGAATCTTCAAATGGATTATTTTTTTCAGAAAATTGATAAATATGAATAAGGCATCCTTTTGGATGGAGAAAATCCGGTAGAATCGATAAGAAATCAAGATTTTTCTCAGGTAGATTCATAATTAATCGAGAGATCTTATGGAACATTTTCGAATAATAAGGAGAATTATGAATTTGAGTAACATCTTGGGAAAAGCAAATAATATTTTCCGTTATTTTATTCAACCGGATATTCTTTTGAGCATATTTTATTGCAATGGGATTAATATCAGTTGCAAACATTTCCATATTGGGATTTTTTTTTGCAATTTGAATAAAATATGGGCCTACACCACAAAACATATCCCATAATGCCCCTCTTTGGTTAAATTCAGTATTAAGAACAGCAATGCGATTTCGCTCATATGATAATCGAGGAGAAAAGAAGATTTTACGAATATTCAACTGAAATCTACACCCATTTTCTTTATATGTGGTAATTGGATCATCTACTCCACAGACAAAGTTTAATTGCCTAGTTCGGAACACCCCTTCAATATTTCCTGCCTTTTCGAAAACTGTTTTAATGCTTGGATTAGATTTTATTAAGTAATTTCCAATGTCCATTAGATATGGGCGTAATGGAATTAAATTTTCCCGATTTAAATCAATAATAACAATTGTTCCAATAATATCAAAAGAATTAGGGAGAAGAGTATGTAACTTTGGGGGGATTTTTCGTAATAACTCTTCTTTAAAATTATTATGGATTTTTTTACGAAGAGAGAAATGGAATTGGTTATTTGTGTTATTCAAAATTTCAATTTCACGGCGAATTTCTTGAGGTAAACTAAAAATTTGTGAATTCACTTCATTGATAAGCGGTGCGAGAATAAATTGATCTTGGTGGGAGATCCGATAACGAGAATCTAGAAGATTGTTATCTTGCAACCAGGGAATAATTGTATTTCCCTTAATTTTAGGAAATCGTGCTATTTTTTGGGGAAATTTTTCGATGCACATATCATTACTTCACTTTTCTGTATCCACCGGAAAAAAATAAAGTTCCAATATTTGGTTAGGAGTTTGCAAGCTTGAAATTAATTCTCTCGAAAGATCTTGTGCGCTTTTAATACAAGCAATGAGAACAGTTCGATCACTGATAAATGTGCTTTTTCTAAAAACAATTGAAACTGAATTTGCAAGTTCTAAGTTTTGATCCCCGAAACCTGTAAAAGTATCCCAAAAAGGTCCAACCTTAAGTAAAACCCCTATTTCTTTTCCAGCTCGAATCAAATCTTTTAATTTACAGTTTAAATCTTTCACAGATTTTGATGCATTAATTCCAATAATGCACGTTCCACGCAAGGTTAAAAAATCTTCTTTGGTAATTTCAAGAGTGGTTGGATGAGTGCCACGTACATTAGGATGACCATAAGATACAACCATATCAAGGATATAAGGTTTAAGATCTGCTAATATTTCATCTACATTGCGATATGATGTGAAATCAAGCATTTTTTGAGCGTCCATGTCAATTATTCCTTTTTCTGGGGTATATTATGAAGGATAGAAATATCTGCTTCATGAGAAATCTTAATGATTATATCTTTTAAAATCGAAATAATATGAGTTTTAATCGGAAAAGATTCTTCCTCTTGGTATTCATTTCTAAAAGTATCAGGGATTAGAATAGATATCTGTCGGGACCTAATATCATTTCGAGTAAAGAAGCGAGAAATTTCTTTTTCTAATAAGTGGAGTAGGTTTACGTATTGAAAAGGATCAACTGTTCCCTCATGTTGACTTGCAGGGTAAATTTCAGCCAACTCTAATGGAATTATTCCTAAAATATTGCTGACAAGACAAAGTTGCATTTCTGGCCATTGAGGATGTTTTTTTAGTAATTTGATCCAATTTTTTACTGAATTGCTTTGAATACTGGGTAAATCTAACTCAGGAATAAAAAATAAATGAGTACGCTCTTTGGGAATTGTATAATTGGCGACTTTTAAACGAAAATACTGAAAATGAGGTCTATAAACAGAAAGATCACTAAGAATCATTTGTCCGCGTGATTGGTTTAAATTTAATAGATTAAGAAATTGTTCTGGATTGTTTTTCACCACTTTCAGTGCTTTGATAAATTTCGGATGCGCATGCACGCGATGTTCCACCAAATCCCAAAGAGTTCCTTCCTTAATTGAATTCCGAATAGTTCTGATCTCTGAAAAAGAATGATATAAATTATGTTTTGCAAGTGCTACAATTCGAATTTGCTTATCTTCTTTCATTAATTCTTGGGGAGTATAACTGGTGCAAACTGGGCAATGGCATGGAAATTCATATAAATCTCTTAAGCTTTTAGTTCCAGTTAATGTAAAATATCGATCGTCTTTAGCATATAAGATGTATGCAGCTGAATCAAATAGATCCGCTCCACACGCGACCGCCAATGAGAAAAAGGCAGGTAATCCTAACCCAAACATATGAAGAGGTCTATCCGCACGTAGCCACTTCTTAACCTCCAACAAAATTGCCACATCCAGATCAAATCGATAATCTATAAATGTTTTGACCACTCCACCTATGGCATATATTCCAAAATCTAATTTTGACATCTCAATAGCGCTTTTTTTTAACAATTCAGGATAGATCGATCCATGAATTGGTCCAAACCAAGCCGTATCATCCCGTTTTCTACGAAGTACATTTTCTTTTGCGCGATGAATTGTCTTATTTATTTTATTCTCCGCTAATTCAAATGGATCAGTAGTTTGAACTGGAATATCTAAGATTACTGGACAATCAGATCCAATTTGCTCTTGAAAAGGTTCAATTTCATCAGGTTGAATTTTAATTTCTCCTGCATACATATAATCTTGAAAGGCGCCAGAATCCGTGGCAATTATTCCAGGAAATTCAAGATGTTTATGAAGACCTTTTGAAATAATTTCGAGATTTTTTTCTTGGTTTTTGTAGAGAATATAAGCATTTGTGAAAATACTTTGAACTCCGAAATGATGATAGAGATCTTTTGGGGGAATTAAATTTTCAAATGGACTCACAACAGGAAATAGATTAGGAGTGTCAAGAATCTTTTCACCTAATTTAAACTTACCAATCCGTCCTCCTGCATCAAAGTCCCGAATTTCGTAGGAATAACCCATTAATTATAATAGTGAATAGAAATAAATGAGCTTTTCGTTAAAATAAATAAAAAAAATAGAATGATTTATCCTGGTAAATCTTGAATTAAATGCACGGCAAAATTGAATATGTCGTTAGAATTCAATTCTACAAAACGCGCTTGAATCTTTTTTCCAACATAATGACTTGCCGAGAAGATTGTAATAAGTTTGTCATCAAAATCTTTATGAAATCCCTCAGAAAATACTTGATGCCCGCGAAATACCAAATCAATGTGATTTTTAAGACAAAAACTGCGAAAAATTTCTTCACCGAAGGCGTATCCAATTCCTCGACGATTGTTGTAGAATTGCTCACCTTCTCCAATAACATAATTCATTATTGGATCATTCCACAAGATTTGCTGAGTGATAGAATCCATTTCATCAATCCACACCTGACGATTGTTAAAATTGTGGATGTTAAGTAAAGGAACTTCATATTCTTCTGATTCTTGATTTACCATAAAGGGGATTCCTCCATGTAAACAAAGAAAACTACCATTTTCTCCATGAAATATCGAGATTAGAGGTAAATCCTTAAACATGTGGCAAAAAGATGCAAATATCATTTCTGAAAATACTTTCATTACCCTTTGACCAAATCCATAATTTGCAGAAATGGACATTTCTTCATGATTACCGCGTAAAATTAGAACATTTTTAGGATATTTCAAGTTGAATGTCATAAAATATAATAAATTATGTAAATCCCAATAACCTCGGTCGACAATATCTCCAATAATAATTATTTTAACTTCATAGCCATTTTTATTTCCTTTTTCAATCATTCTCACAAAGTGATTAATTAATTTGGTCACATCACTGAAGGATCCATGAGTGTCACCGACCAAAAAGAATTTTGCAGGACGTTTAACTGTATTTTTGGTTGAGCGATAAGATTTTTGAATAATTGGAACAGGAAAAGATAAAGGATATACTTGTTCTAAATAGAAATCTTGGAATTGTCTAAGTAAAATGGTAATGTTTAATTCCGCCGCATCATCTCCAAAATATTGAGATGAATCAGGAGGATTTGAAGAAGAAAATTGTTGATAATAGTTCCAAAAGTCTTCGACGATAGTGGCTTCAGTAGTTTGACCGATTCGACGCGTTTTACCTTCCAAAATCATTTTAGTTTGAGTTTTTTCAATCTCCATGAAAGTGGATTGCAAATTGTAATGAATATTTTTACCTATTTTCTGAGTTCGCTCATTGTATTCATTTTCTTCTTGATACTCATCATGCCTCATCGTAATTTTCCTTCTAATTTCTTTTTAAAGCAATATTTCTTGTAATTCAGAGTTTAATTCTTCTTCAGTAACTGCAATAAGCTTTGGTGTTTTTCCAAATTCCAATTTTAGAATTTTAGGAGAAAATTGAACTTTTCCATCATATGAAGCAGTGCTAAACAATGAATATAACCTTCCATCAAAAAATATTCTGAAACCTTCTGCCCATTTTTGATGTCCTCTAACTACAAGATGAAGATCATTTGCACGCATAAATTCATCAAAAACTCTTCTTCCAAATTGCATCCGTCCATTTAAATGGTCTCCTGTTAAAATTCCTTCTTGTATCATTTCATCTGGATCTGACCAAAGCATGGAAACCGTAAGTGGATCCATCTGATTGCTTTCTGGTTTTTCACATTCTAGATGGGGTTCAATTTCTGACAAAATAAGAGGTGTCATAAAATCATATGCATTAATTGGAATCCCACCATGCACCGTTAATACTCTCGCAATTTGTTCGTCTTTATGAATTTGGCTGATATGTGCAATTGGGAGGTGTGTGAAGAATTTTAGGATTTCCTCATATAAGATTTCCCCTTTTTCCCAAAAGGCACGCAGTAAATTATCAAAAAAACCATAATTTTCATTAATGATTCGATCTTCATGATTTCCCCGTATGAGAACCACATTATCTGGGCAGAGTAAATAAAAAGCAACAATTAAAGTCAAATTTTCTAAATCATAGGGATTTCGATCTACATAATCTCCCACAAAAATTAATTTTGTATTTGGATTTTTTTGTAAAATTTGATAAAAGAATTCGATTATCAAAAATGATTCATGAATTGCGCCGTGAGTATCACCAACAAAAAAAACTGGGGCATATATATCATCAATTAAGATTTTTTTCTTAAGTTTAGGGATGATGCGATTTACCTCACGGTAGAATGCAAAATATTTCTCATAACTTAGTGGATTTTGTAAAAAATTAAACTCCCTCAAACATTGGTTAACAAGATGCTCAAATACCTCTCGAATAATTGGATTGATTGTGTTATTTTGTAAGATAATTTCAGAAATATTTTCATGAGGCAATTGTCGATATTCAGGTGAATTCAAAGAAAAGAAATGCTTAGTAAAATTGTTGTAGTTTTCCATAATTATTCTCCTTTAAGGGTATTCGAGCCGAATTTTCTCAATATTTGACAAATTATCAAAAAATTTTTTAAAATCAATTATGATTATAGAAATGTTATCGTCTATATTTCTATCCATCGAAAGTGAATATAATTTCATCACTATATCTTGTAATGTTTCTTTATTTGTTCGTTGTTGAAGAATTTTATTAATTTCCTGCTCGTTAACCTTATCAGTGAGACCGTCGGAACATAAAACAGCATAATATTTCGAATGGAAGATATGATAATGATTTTGAACATCTGGCAGATATGCCCAATTGAAAACCTTTATTTCGGGTTGAACTTCATCTTGTCCTATTGCTTCAACAATTTCGTGAGCAGCACCAGTTCCAACATGATCAAGGCTTACTTGTCTAATTTCATCATCTTTTACCAAGTAAGCCCTGCTATCCCCTAAATTAAAAATCCAAACCCAAGGTCCAAGCAATAACAACCCAACCAAGGTGGTTTTAGGAATATTACCTTTCTGAATTTCATCAGAATATTTCTGAATTAATTCTTGATTCGTTTCTTGTATTGCTCGCTTAATTATCTGTTGAATTTCAGAAAGAATTACATTTTGAGTAAAAAGGTAATTCAATATTTTCATTGGCAAGTGCTTTATTACAAAACTTGATCCTTCATCTCCGTGATGGGAAGCTGAAACTCCATCACATACTAATGCAAGAATCCCTTGATGAGAGAAATACTTGTCTTTAATATAAGCTGGTGCACATTTAACATCAAATTGGAGATAGAAGACAGAATCTTGATTCCCTTTGTTTTTTCCACCTACATCGCAAATAATTCCGTAATATTTCTGCAATTTTGATTTTCACCTAAAATGAAAAGCTATTTTTATTCTAAATCTAAAACCGATATTAATTCAAATACACCTCTCACTGTAGTATGTTTTATAGATATTTGATGATTGATTTGGATCGGTATCCATTGATCTTTTGGGATTTCTTGGCCATTTAGCATAGTCGGATTACTATTTCGCCCCTCATGTATATAAAACAAATTACGTTCACGACTATAACCTAAAAAGAATTGCTCGCGATTTCGATCTTGACCTTCTTTAAAACACCGGGTAATTCCTCGAAAAACTCCACGGTATTCTTGTTTCCAAGGTGCAGATTCTACGATTAATTCTCTACCAATTCGTTTGTTTTGATTCTCTTCTAAAATCATTTCCATTGGATTTAGTTGAATGATTGCATTGTTATTAATAATCCGCAAAACAAACATATTTCCCGTTTCAATTGATGGTAATTGGTTTAATCCGCCCGTTTTTCCTGATAGATGTTGTTCTAATGCATGTTTAATATCTTTAAATGTCCGAAAACGATCTTTTGGTTCATATTGTGTGCATTTTTCCACTACATCATTTAAAGTGTCCGAGATTTTCATATTATAATCTTGAGGGTGCAAGATGTAATCTGAATTAATAGTTGGTTTAACTCGAGTATATCCATTAGTTAACGCATAAAACAAGACTGCTCCAAACATGTAAATATCTGTTTGAGGTAAAGGTGGCTTTTGCATTATAATTTCAGGCGCAAAAAATCCCGGAGTTATGATAACAGTTCCTGATCCTTCCATGTCTTCAATTAAAGGAGGTTCATCTAACAGAGTTTTAGGATCGAATAATCGGCCACCACCCCAGTCTATAACAATAGGATATGGATCACCGTTTTTTTGAATTATCATGATGTTATTGAAGGTAAAATCTCGATGAATTGCACCTTGTTTTTGAGCAAAAAACATAAAATCACATAATGGTAAGAAAATCTTCCTAACAATATCATCAACTCCTAAAGGTTGTGTTGATCGCAAGTTATCATTAAACCAAGTCTTCAAAGTAGTGGCTTTTTCAATAAAACTAAAAACGAGGAAAAACTTGGGATTGCTACGATCTGTTTTATCTTCGTAAGCTTCAATAAACTCCATATGAGGTCCAGGATAACCAGATACTGCTTTTGTGATATCCCTTTCACGTTCCCAATACATTCGTGCTTCTGCTATAGATGAGAATGCTGCACCTTTAAATAATTTAATCGCAACTCTTTTCTGAGTTTTATGAATAACCGCTTTATAGACAGATCCAAAGCCGCCATCCCCAATTTTCTCCACAATTTGATATGTATTTTTTAATTTTAGTTTTGAGTCGATTTTTATATCAGTCATAATACTCACTTTTTTAATATACCCAGATATGGATCTTGAAGAATCCACTCCTTATTTGGGTAAGAACATTTTCTTTTAATGGAATTAATTGATTTGGATGAAAAATATGTTGATTTTGAGGGAAATATCGTGCATCTAGCTCGGAAACTGAATTTTCAAAAACAGAAAATAGTGTAAAAGATTGTGTTTGTGAATTATAACGGATAGAAAAGACGGGTTTATCTAACGAATATTTTTGAATCAATTGTTCGTAAATTTCGTCCGGAACATATGCCTTTGCATTCTTAATTAGATCCTTAGTTGAAACGGACAAATCTTGACCATAAAGAAGATATTCAACATTATTATTTAAAATTGAAAACTTGCACGAAAGTAGTGAAGTATCAGATTTTGTGGATTCCTTTTGTTGAAAAGACTCGAATTGGAATGGTTCTTCCCAACATACTTTTGTAGAAATGGTAGAGGGCTTTAATTCACTTCTTTTCATAGTTCCATTATAGATAAATTCGGATTGTCCACATAAATCACACACTTTTGCCTCCAAAGGGAGATGGTGGTGATTTTTTTCTTGGATACAATCCGGTTCGGAACATTCTTTAGTGGTAAAGGGATAAAAATCATTCTCAATTCCGCATTCGCAAACATAATTTCTGCTATTAAGTTCTTCTGAAGAATATTCTCGCTTACAATTATTACATACCCATCGAATTAATAAAGGACTTGTTTTAGGCATTAATACTTCTCGTGAAATAACATCATGATTGACTTTACCATCAATAAAGAAAGGGAATTTTAATTTACATCCATTTCCGCAGAATTTTTGAGAGATATTTTTGTAAACGGTGTGACAATTGCGACAAATTTTGACTTGTTCTAAATCCTCACTCATAATACTGCACTCACCTGAGATATTTCATTCTTTTTTGAATTTGGTGCAAGAAAAATTAACCGAAATTGGAGTTCCTGCAAACCTTCTGGATTTTTTGCACTCAAAGAAAAATATCCTGGAATTTGAATCTCAGTTTTATTTCCAATCTCAGTTTTATTTGTGGCTTCTTGGAAACTTGTATCATCTGGAATTCGTATTGAAATAGGAAAACCCAAGGAATTTGGAATAAAATAATACTTATCATGCTCCCTCATAATTATAAAATGAAAAATTCCATTAGAATTCGGAAGAATGTTTTCAAATAGATGCGGATTTGAAAGAATATTTTCTGAATTTCTCCAATATGCGCTGACAATCTGCTCTTTTCCGATTTTAATTTCCTTTTCTTCAGAGTTTTCACTGGGAAATACTATTGGTAGAATGCCATAATTAAATAAAGATAATCGGGGTGAAGCTTTCTTTTTTGTACCTAATATAATAACGAAATAGGCTTGGTTTTTTTCTAATGAAGGAAGATCTCTTTGTATTTCTTCTATACTTGGTAATTCAGACTCAAATTGGGATTTAAGTGGTGTATTTTCTCCTTTTTTTTCTTGTTCTTCGGAAATATTTGTCGGGGCTCTAATAATTTGGGTAAAAATAGATTCGTGATCTACACTCAACATATTGTCAGATTGACCTTGAGTTGATGTTTGAGGAAATGATTCGGCAAAATTTATTTCGGATTGTTCTTGGGCTGTAGTAGAGTGTTGTTTTGGTTCACTATCTATTATTGTTCCATCTGGAGCAATAACTACTCGTTTTATTTTTATTTTTGCCAAAGCTCCACAGCCGACCCCTGTTTTTATCAATTTAGTGTGAGGACCATCTATTTGTTCTTTATAAACTGCACATCGAAGTGCTATAGGATGAAGCCTTGTGTAGAGTTTTCTTCTTTCTTCAAATGCCCAAGCATTCAATTTTTGCAGTTCTAATTCAGTTGGAGTTGGCTTTCTTTGAAGGCGAAACCATTGTTTTTGTAGAATTCCTGTGTTGTTTTTCTTTAAAAATGCTTGAAGTTGAATTTCATAGTGATTTTGTAGTTTTTTTTCTTCTTTTTGAATTGTTTTAACATGTTCATCTACTTTTTGGTTATGATCTGTAATTAGATCTCTCAGTTTTAATCGAATTCCGTGTTTTGGGTTTGAACATTGATAGATTATACGATTTGTGGATGAATCCCAGTGCATAGCATCTAAATAGCTGGCACCACATTCTTTGCATGTTTTATTTTGTGCACCCATATTACGAAAAGTGATTGCACCACAATTTGAACACCGATAAATATCTGCTTTCAAAATATTACCAAAATATGTCTGTTGATTTCCAACAGCTAAAAGAGTGTTGCTAGGACATTTATTCTGACATCCGCATAAAAAATCTTTATTTGTCTCATATGCATGAACTATTTCTTCAGGTCGTTGAATCGTATAGATATGATTGCATGTTTCACATATCATAAGATCTAGATCAGTAATCATATTATTTTCATCGATTTCATTTTTACAAATTGTACATTTTTTTGAATTCGGTATTTGATAATATACATGCATGCATTCAGAACAATAGTAGAATTTTTGAGGGAGACTCATATTTAATTACTCTTCTTAAATTTTAATTTGATATCTCAAAAGTAATTGAAGCAATATTGGGATTATTTGGTTCATTAATAAGGGGAATGAGAATTTTGTCCCCTGTGTGTAGTGTTACTCCATCGGGAAAAGCTGTTCGGATATCTGTGGTAAAATCATTTAGGAATGTTCCTACTCTCCTGGCATCATACTGCATTGCTTGAAGAACTACGCCATTATTTTGAACTTTAAGAGAAAATTGTTTACTGGATATCCTTCCTAAAGGATCTTTATTATCATATAAAACTTTATCACTTATTGGTTCTTCATAATCAATTTCTCTAAGAAAGTTTCTACCGATTATTTCTTCTGTATTAGGGTCTAATATTAAGCGAAATCTTCCATTTAAATCATAGGTTTGAGGTATTTCCAGATGAATATGGACTATTAAAGTTAGATAGATTAATCCGCTGGAATCTTGTTGATTTTCATCAGATAAAATCGGTAATTGTTCAATATATTGGAGTTGATTCTGCGCTTGATTCAGTCGATATAATTGCTTTTGAATATAAAATGTTGGAGTATTGCAATTTGGGCAAATAATCCTATAAAAAGACGGATCATATGTGAGGTGGGAAAATATTTTTTTATAACCTGGATTTAGGCCTTCTTTTTCTTTAATAATCTCTAAATCTCGTAGTTCTTGGACATTTAGGAGAATTTTCTCAATTTCGGGAACAATATCAAGAAAAATAACATGTTTTTTCAGCTGTTTTGCTTTTTTTTCGTTAACTGCATTATTTTCAGGATCATTATTTCCTTCAAGGTCTCTATTTTTTACCGGTTCAATATTTCTTACGATATCTTCAATCTCCGCATTAATTTTATCAATATTCTTTAAAACCGAAGAAAAATCTTTGGAAAATTGAGACAAATTTTCAAGATTGGCTAAATTTGAAATTGAAAAACGAAGTGATTGGATTTTTTTCTTTAATGGAGCAAGATTTTCCAGAAATTCCTTTTGACGGAGAATGAAATCTTGTTCTTTTAAATTCTTTCTAGCAAAATTTTGGTAATCAAAGAATTTATCACGAATTTCAGGCAATAATTCATCAATTTTTGACTTTTCTGGAGCCCAAAACGAAGAAGCCACTTTTATTATTGGATGATTCTGCAAATTGTCAAATAAATAAAAAGTTGTGTTACATATGCCACATTTGACAATTAGAGGTTCACCACAAAAAATACAAAATTTTTCTTTCAATTTTTCACCTTTTTGGGCTGTATCGTATAACTCATCCTTTGAAAAACAATTAATCGAACCACAAAAGGCACATTTAAGCGAAAAGATCTCTGATTTTGATTGTTCGGGTTGCTGGTTTAATTGGGAATCCATAATAACTCATTCCTAAAAATCAAAAAAATTTTAAAAAAAAAACGATTTCTGCCTTATGTTTTTCTAAAAATGATTTCTAGCTGAACCATTTTACCAAATTCCTCGATTGGAACTATTATTTTATCTCCATCTTTTAACGGCTGTGGTGGAACTCCAGCGCCTAATTTCATCGTTCCTATATATGTTCCATTAGTTGAATGAATATCTTCCACGCTGTATTGTCCATTTTGATAATGAATTATGAAGTGTTCGCTGTTCTCGCGTTTTCGGCTGATATTTTTGTAAGCATTAAGGTCTGGTAATGCTTGAGTTGCTGCTCCTTGAATATCATCGCGTCCGATTCGAAATCGTGATACATTTGGAGGGATCATGATTTTTGCGCCAATACGTGGGATTTCTAAATATGCAGAACTGGTAACCGGAGCGATAGGGGTAGCTGGAATTGAAGCATTTTGACCTGCAGGAGGAAAAGGGGAAGCACTTGGTTGAGCAGGTGGGAATGGTGAAGATGTATTAGATGCAGGTGGAAATGGGGTTTGAGATGCAGGTGGGAATGCTGATGAATTCTCGGCTGGAGGTGGAAAAGGTGTCCCATTGTTAGGAGTGACAGATGGAAACGGAGTACTTTCTGTACTTTTTGCAGGCGGTGGAAATGGTGAACCCGCATTGGAAGATGCAGGTGGTGGAAAAGGGCTACTCTGAGTTGAATCTAAAGTTCCCATTCCAGGAGTTACTTTTGGTTGAGATTCTTTAGGTTGAGGGGTGATTTCCCAGACATCCGTAACGTTAGCTTTGCAATTTGGGCATATACTTTCGCCGTATGAGATTTCTTGGCCACAATTTGGGCAATGATAGGACATTTTGATTTTACCTTCGAGTTGTTATTATATTTTTCTTCAATAAAGATAAATAATTATTTCTCTATCATATTGGAGAAGAAATACGCTTAAAAAATTTCGGTAAAAAAACCTAAGAAATTTTCTTGGTTTCATCACCTTGGATGCGTTGTGTGGCTTGTGCATCCCCCCGAATGGTACAATCCGCTATTTCCTGCGCTTGAGTGAAAACATTCACGTATTTTTTGTTAATATCTTGATTTAATTTAAATTTCGTGGGATCATTTGAAAATTTCACAAAAATTTCCTTCATATCAGATAAACCTTCACCAAAATCTAAATTCAGCTGAATTAATTTAGTGGGTACGTCTAATTGAATTTTTTCAGGAGAAATAATCGTTTTTCCTTTAATTAATATTTGATAGGTGTCTCCTGCTTCAAAACTGCGCAGATATGTTTTATATTCGATATCAGATATTTTTTTAAAAGGCATTCGAATAATTGTAGGTTTATATTGCGCCGCATCTTCTAGTTGCAATTTTTCATGAAGTGTTTTTACTCGTAATTCTGGTTGATTGAACGCGATTCGAACTGTTTGCTCGGTGGCAATAATCATTTTTGTTTTCATTTCTTCTTCGTCTTCTGCAAAAATATATTTTCCCGTTGACCTTTTGGCCAGTTCATACATGAGATAAACGTTATGTTCTCCTAATGCACCTACAGTATCAATCGAGGCTTTATACTCTAGAGCTTCCTTTGCCAGCAGAAAATATTTATCATAATTTGGATCATTTTCATTTCCTGTTTCAAGCTGAACATCGGTAGGATCGCCATCGCTAAGGAGGAAAATTTTTTTGATTTTTAATGAATTATCCGTTTTTACATAATTTCGCATTAATTCAACGCCTTTTTTTAAGGCTGAATAAAGAGCAGTTGTTCCTCTGTCGGTGATTTTTTGAATTTGATTAATAATCGAACTACGCGATTTATCCGTTATTTTTTCATTTACGATGATTTCATGAATTTCTGTCTCAAAAGTAATTAATGTAAAAATTGTACCTTCAGGAATCAAGTTCACTTGTTCAATTAATGATTGCTTAGCATTATCCAATCGTTCTCCTGCCATGCTTCCCGATATATCCAATAACCAAATTCCAAAAAATGGTTCTGGCGGGATATTTTTATCTGGCAAGATTTTAATATCTAAAGCGAATGGAACTTCATTATTGGATGGAATTGGAATACAAACTGCCGATTGAAGAATATTTACGTAAGGTTGCTTTTTTCCCATTTTCTTATACTCTCTATGAAGTGTTATCCTAAAAAAATTTCTGAAAATGAATGATTAAGCAATCAGTCCAATTTTCTTAACTTTTTTGGATAAGAATGGGCTAAATCTCGATAAACTTCATTTACTCCCTGCCAAAATTCTGAAACTGCTGGAGGAACTTCTTTAATTTCTTTCGCTGGAGATCCTACGGCTATCTTATGAGGTGCGATTTTTTGTTTACTCTTTACTAAAGCTGCTTCACCAATAATTGCGAATTCTCCAACTTCGGCATAATCCGATATAGTTGCTTGCATTCCAATGACAGCATCATGTCTAATAATACAGTTATGAATCATTGCAGCGTGCCCAATTGTAGCATTATCTTCAATAATTGTTTTTCCGCCTGCTCGTGCATGAATGGTAACATTTTCCTCAATTGATACTCCATTTCCAATTTTAATCTTTCCGTAATCACCCCTGATTACAGTGCCCGCTCCAATATAACAATTTGCACCAATGATTACTTTTCCAATAATCGTAGCTGTGGGAAAAATCCATGAAGAAGGATCAATTTTGGGTATTCTTTTTCCATATGCATATACTGCCATAGTAGTAATTCTGTTCTTATCATATAAAGTTGTTAAGGTTAACCGAATTATCTGACAGCCATGATATCGATCCCGCAAGATATTTCGAATTTTCAGAGGGATTTGATATGATGTTGTGAATTAATTCTGCTAATTCTTCTAATGAACTATTTGTTGCATCAATTTCAAAAATTCGTTGATTTTCATAGAGTTCTGATCTTCCTAACATATAAGAAGTGCAATCTCCTAAAAATTCTGCTTCTGCATTTTCACGAGTTTTTTCATGAGAATAAAGTCTCTGCTTTAATCTAGAAATTATTACGTCAGGTTTAACCCGTAAAATAATAGCCATCCGCACTGCGGGATGTTCTACTAAATCAGCATAATGACTTTCACATATAAAAATTCCAGATTTGTTTAGTAAATATTTTTCGAGATTTTCATTTAGGCGAGTTGCGTCTACAATTTTGGTATTACGTTCTTCATCTATAGCTTGATATAATTTTTTCGATAACACAAAGTCTCCTAAGTGAATTACATGATATTTGTATTTTTTTTCTAAAAATTTAGCTACACTAGTTTTACCTGTTCCTGGATTTCCTGAAAGGAGGACTATTTGTAATTCTGATTGTTCCATGATTTATCTTTTATTATCCCATTTGAACGAGTTATTGAAAAAAGAAAAAAACGTTTTATAATTTTATCAGACGAATCTCCAAGAGTGAAGAATTTATTCAAGAGTGAAGAATTTATTCAATTTATCTTTTATTTTCTGCCCTGTTTTATTGATTTTATCTTCCACTTTTTTCACACTTGCTTCGTATGCTTCTAAAACAATACCAGTTTTGCCTTCATCAGAAATTCGGAACATATCACCAAACATTCTTAATACGTGGCGGATAGAGTAGCGGTTAATGGCCATATTTCTAAATTTCTGACTGGTTTGAAATCCAATTATCGTTCCTACCATCCATAAAAGCGCAATTCCTAAAAATGTACGGTTATAGGCAACATTCAAAGGGGTAACATTATTCGGATCTGAGAGAATTTGAATAATAATAATTGGAGAATCCAAGTAAGAATCCATATAGACCGCATGGTATCCTAAAGCGAGACCGAGAATTGCCAGAATTAGTCCTTTTTCGCTGATGGTTCTTTTCAGCCACCTCATGAAACCCGTATCTCTTTGAAACACAAAAGGTTTCTGGACATCTTCATCCTCTCCAATATTATCTATTTTTTTCGAGAGAGTGTTCATCATAAAAAATGAGTTAAGAGCCAATAATATTAAATCCACGGTGAGATTGGTAATATTACCTCCAGTAACATAAGACTGAGAAAGTCTGTATATTAAATAAAGATTGTAAAAGCCTAAAATTTGATTAAAATTCATGATTGCAAGCTTTTCGGTTTGTTCTTCGAAGGGTTCTTTTTTATAGAATTTTGGAAGTTTGTATAATCGAATAATCAGAATTAAAGTGACCAAAATACCGAATACAGCAAGAATCTGAGCGTCTAATGAATTTTGAATAAACATGTAAATGTACATCGGAATAGCAATAATTACACCCAATCTTAGTATTCCTTGGAACAAAAATCTATTAGGGGATTTTCCCAAACTGATAAATCGATAAGCAAATGAAGTTTGAAAATTCCAAATTATAGCAAACATGGAAATGCTACTGATAACTACATAAATTAAGAAATAAAATATCTTTATCCATTGCAGCAAAAGAGAGTCATAATTGAGCTGCCAAAAACCTGGAAACAAACCGGTGAACAAAATTGCAAATAATAACGCGATACTCATTAAAGATATGGTAAAAATGTTCAGAAATCTACGGTTATGAGTGAGCCCTCCAATTAAACCTCCTATAATCAATGATGCGGCTGTAATTAAACTAAGAAAAATTGCAGATTTTACGATATGAATATTGGTTAGGTATCCTAATGAGAATAGCACACTTAGGATTATTGAACCTACCATGATCGCTACAGTCCAAAAGAAGAAAAACTGAAATTGAGGTTCAGTTAATCTTTTATATCCTTGACTTAAGAATTTTTTAGCATAACTGAATACTGCACGCTCAATATATGCCTTTTTCTCTGGAATTTCTTGTTTTTCGGAAGATATATTATGTAAATTCTCTTTTTCATCCATGGTTCCCTCATCAAAATTGGATTCTTTCTTCATAATTATTCTCTTAAAATATTATTCTTATACCTACAAAAATATTTGCTATTATTGTGAATATATATAAAAATAAGAGGTAAAAATTATATCCACATTATGATTAACACTTAATTAAAAGGAGTGTCAACCATGGGAAATGAAATTGAAAAACAAGCAAAAAACCTCAATAAAATGGGGGATAAAATGTTTAAACAGAAGCAATATGCCGATGCTATTAAATATTATATAGAATCTGTAAAGCTTATGAAATCGGTAGGAAATATTAAAATGGCCGAGAAATACCGAAAAGAATTGGACACTGCTATAGGAAAACAAGCCGAACAATTGAATAAAAAAGGAGATCAAGCGCTCAAAGAAAAAAAATATGAACAAGCAATAAAGATTTACGAGAATGCTTGGAATATGCTCAAAAAGGCAGGAGAAAAATGGATTAAAAAGAAAGGATCTGAATTCCAAAAAGAATTACTGAAAAGCAAGAGACTTTATGTTGATGAAATTTTGAAACCTGCCGCAGAATCTGCAGTAAAAGACCAGAACTGGGAAGAAGCAGTTAAGAAATACAAAGAGATATTGAAATTAATCCCCATTAGTTTAGATGAAAAGAAAAATAAAAAACTCGTGCATGATCTTGCTACTGTTTATGAACGATGGGCCGATGAAATTAATACACAAGGTGACGCGCTCTATAAAGCAAAAAATTATGAAAAAGCTATCGAAACTTATAGTGAAGCGGTTAGATTGATTGATTTATCTGATAATGAAAAGAAAAAGAAAAATTACAAAACTGAATTGAAGAAAGCATTTCAAGAACATGCCCAAGAGGTAAATAATATTGGAGATCGTTTACGGAAAGAAAAGAATTTTGCTCAAGCGGCCGAGTTATATGCACAAAGTGTAAAAATTGCCAAAGAAGCTGAAGATCAAAAATTAATCGATCGATTTAGTAAAGAGATGTTTAAAGCATATGCTGAGTATGCAAAAGAAATTAATAAACAGGGAGATCAACTCTTCAAAGATAAAAAATGGGAAGAGGCTGCTGATCTTTATGAAAAATCAGTTCAAGTCGCCCGAGACTCCAATGATAGTAAATTAATAAAAAATTTCACTAAAGAATATGAAAAAGCTTTGGAAAAGTGGGCAAGAGGAGTAAATGCTGCTGGAGATACCGCTATGAAAGAAAAACGCTACGATGAAGCCATGAAATATTATCAAGAATCCGTTTCAATCATCAGTCGAACAGAAAACAAAAGTTTGATCAAGAATTTTACCAATGAATATCATAAAGCTTGCGTTAAATTGGCAGATGAGATTAATAAAAGCGGAGATGATGCCTATAAAGCAGGAGATTATGAAAATGCATTTAAACTATATGAAAAATCTGTTAAATTAGCAGAAATTGCCCAAGATGAAGGACGGATGAAGAAATATATTAAGGAACGTAATAAAGCGCTCCAACGATTGGAATCTTAGTAAAATTTCTTTTTTTACATTATTTTCAAAAATATAAGAAAAGCCTTTTTTAACCTTAACGATTCAAAGTAATATTATGAGTAAGCGTTTTTCTAATAAATCCACTCATTTTGTACGGAAAGTTAAATTTCTCCCCATTTATATTCCTCCTAAACATCTCAATATCAATTCACAGCAAAAGCTCGAGGAATTTTTTCAAAAAACCTTATCATCATTCTTTTCTTGGAAGATTATTACTTCCCTTGAAAATCTCCGACAAATTATCATTACACACCAATGTTCATCTATTTTAATTCATAATGCAATTTCTAAGGAAAAATTTGTCGAATTGCATTCATTTTTGAAGAATTTGCCCGTTCACCTTAACCTATTTCTACTAACAGAGAGAGTTTCTTCAGATGAAGTTTCTTATTATTTGCATCATGGGATAAATGGAGCGATTAATTTCCCATTCAAAGCAAAAGATCTAGATTTGCTCTTCCACACTCATATTCATAATTGTATTTATGAAATTGATTGAAATAAAAAAAATTGCATCTTGTTAGCTTTAACTTGAATTCTATGAGAAATAGTCGAAATCTATGGAATTTCATTTAATTTATTGTATCTTCTCCAGTATAATCTCAGTTTATGGTTAAATGGATCAAAAGGATATTTAGATATCTCTTGTTCCCAATGTGAAAGTAATTTCTCAACTTGATGGTAATGCTTATTAATAATTTCTTGCGGGAGCGGTTCTTCTCTTGGAAATATGCTTTTTATCTCTTCTAACATCGAATTTTCATATTCTTTTATTGAAGTTGCGATAGGAGGATGCATTGCTTGGTATTTTAAAACAACTTGTCGATGAATTTTTTCAGACCGCCACCAAAAATTCTCGGGGGAAAATTCTGCTTTACCAGTATGAGCCGTATATTTAGTAGGAAGGCCTTCATTGCCTATACAGATTGGGAAATACGGGGAAATACATGGATTTGAAGCACCCGTCGATAATATAAGGGGATGACCATGATACATTTCAACTACTAATGAATTCACGGATTGTGATGTCCTTGTAAGATTATTGGTAGCATGTGCACAAACCGTCATTCTCAATCCTTTCATTGGTCGCCACGAATTAGAAGTATTCCTTTGGATTTCATGATGTGATCGAAGAATAGACATCATATCTTGGATGGTTAATTCTCCTTTACGTGAAAATAATTCATGGCGAGTATGCTGTTCCCGTCCTTTAGCTTGAGCCCCCCAAGTAATTATTTTATCTGAATAGCATTTTGAGAAGTTAAAATCCGACTCCGAATGGCACCATCCTTTTTGAATTGCAAATTCTATTAAATTTTCAGAACGTTGGTCCAAGTCTTTTTCTAATGAAATTTTATTTGAAATAGACCACACATTTTCGATTTTTTTCCAAGCCCATTCCTTTCCGACCGTTTCTAATACATAGGCATCTTGAGAATCTCCAATAAGAAAGCCATTCATGTAATAAAGCTTATGCCGATATCCACACATTCCTCCTTGTCCGAATTTTTCTAACAAACGAATAATTACCTGGACTGCTTCTAAAGCAGAATTACTCATTTCTAAAGCTAATCTTAGCAAATCCATTCCAGTTAATCCCGATTCGGCAGGTTTGACTTTCGTCATTAATGCCTCATTTCCTATTACTACTCCCTTATCATTTATTCCCATTTCTCCACCGAACATCCAAAAAGGTTGGGAAAGTAGCACTCCATTGGTTTGCAATTGTTCATTTTCCTGAATAAGATTGTTCATAGGAATGGATATATAAGTACATTTAATTTCTTGTTCTGGAATGATTTCTCGAGGGGGATAGTATACCAGATTTTGCACTTCATCTGGTTCACGATCGGAATTTTTTCCGAACAAAAGACGTCCGTTTTTAGTTGCACTTGGTGTGGCAATAATTGTATCACACATTTTATTTTTCCTCAATTAACTTATTGTTGAATTAAAAAAATTTTGAAATTTGTTCTCAAATACCGTATTCTTAATAGATCTTTGAGCATTCCTTATCTATTTCGGTGAGACTTTCCCGAAAATCAGACCACCATATTTCTCCTCTTTGTGCGGTCAACATACTGTCCAATTTTCGACTGTTCAAGCAGAATATTTCATCTTTAAGTTTTTTGACTTTTTCCGCCCATAATAGAGAGTAAACTTGGCTTTTTGAAACTTTCGACTTTTTTTCCCGCATTTCCCAATCCCAATCGGGATGTTTGTTGCCTAATTTTTCCATTTGTTCTGCTTTTTTCTTTTCTGCTGCTGCTGAAATTTCTTTACAATCTAGCGAAATTTGGAAAGGTTGATTTTTACCATACTTGCATTTCCCTTGATATTCACATGGAACGCAGTATTCTTGGAAGGAAATAATAAATTCTTCTAACCCTGTGATGTTATAGCTTAACTTCCCCATTTTCTTAATGTACATTACATCAATGCTATTATTATAATTTTTGATTTGAAGAATTATGTGAAAAATCTTAATTAAGCTGATTTGAGCAAATTTATTATTCCTGGAACGTGAAATGCACCACAGATAACTAAAATTCGGTGTTTGGGAAAACATTTATGATATTTCTTAATCTGTTTTGCCATATTTACATTTCTATCATCTATCAATGCTTTTGACAGCTGAGGGAATTCTGAAGAAAACTCTGACAATAATTTGCATAATTCTTTTTCATCTTCTAATAATGTAAAAAGATCTTTTAGCTCATCTATAGAATTTGGAATTTGTTCTTCTTTAATGGCATTAACTAACAAATTAGATTCAGAAGAAGCTGTTGTTGTAGAAGTAGAATGCGAGATTTGCTCTATGATTTCAGAGATAGAGAGATCGATACATTTTAAAGGAATTCTTCGCTCTTGAACTACATCCACGGCAGTTAAAAGTTCTTCACCAGGGATTATTTGCAAAATTTGGCCAAATTGACTTTGAATTTGCTCAAATAAGCTGAAAAATTCATTTGAAGGTAATTCGGATGCATTATGGTTGATTTCTTCCCGATTAGGGCGATCACCAGATAGATTGGCATCATCATTATTACTCGTTGGAAAATCTTCGGCTTTATTGCTGGATTCCTCGAATTCAAGTTCTAATTGAGTGGGAATTCCTGGGGAAGTATTATCGAAAAATCGATCGAAGTTATTGTCAGATGCACATTCGCCCTTATTTGTGGTAATTAAATTCATGGCATTTGATTGGTTGGTATTGGAATGACTTTTTGCTTGATTTTTTGTTTTTTTGCGTTTCTCTTTTAGTAATTTCAGTCGTTCTTCATCAATTTCTATCATCACAACATCCGGCATTATCTTTGTGATAGTATATTCCACAGTTTCGCGACTGGAATGAGCTAAATGATTAGTTCCCAAAATATATATAATCTCTTCGATATTCCTTAGTTTGTTAACTGCCATCCTAATAATTCCTTTATGATGTTGTTTTTTAATAGCATCATTATTTTAATTGATATCTCTATTTCTTTAATATCTTTATTTCTACCTTCATACGAATTCAAATATCTCTTATTGAATACGAAAAAGGGAGCCAAAAAAAGAATATTTTACCGATTTGATTAAAAATAATCGTTTCACACCCGATTAAGCACCAAATCCAAAATCATACGGGCTACATTATCATTATAATCTTCAAAGCCTTCCTTTTCAATAGCACAAGTTTGGAAAAACTCTTTCACTGTAATTCTTCGTTTCTTAAAATATTCAGTGATTTGTTCTTTAAAATCCTCAATCTTAGCCTTCTTCTCATCTTCCGTGCCTTCCATCAAATCATACTTATTTAAACAGATATAAATCGTCTTGGGCATATAGCGAATCAGATCATATAGTTTAAATTGCTCTTTTAAGGGTTGATCCAAAGCAAACAAGCCGATAATTTGACGTGCAATGCGGGAAATGGTGATTATTCCCATACGGATTACTGCTCGATCTCGATCGCCTCCAGGTGCAAATAAAGTATGAGATGTGCCTGTCTTCTCTTCAACAAAAACAACTTTATTCGGAGTGATGGTCTTGGTAAATCCCTCTCCATCTTCCACTTCTATGGCACTTTCTCCTTTAAAATCTTGTTTCTCTATTCGACAGTCTACGCCGCCTTTAATTTTACCAATTTTTGCTTTTTCTACGTAATCAACAAACATTTGCAACACGGTGGTCTTTCCAACGTTCATTGCACCCATTAATCCTAGAATTGCCATTCTTCTACCTCATATGTACTGTTTAACACAGTTGGATTTATTTATATACCTATGTGAATCTATTATTTCGCGTGTTTAATATTTTGCCTTGTGAAGAAAAAACAATCATATTCTATTAAAATCTCACAAAATTGCTCTTTGATATAATTGACTATCCAAATGAGATATTTAAGAGAATATTAACTATTAATTTCTGAGGTATTGTAGATTTGGAGAATGTTGAATAAAAGAGTTTCTTTTGAAGATTGGGGATGGATTATTTCCCTTGACTTCCCAGAAGCCCCAGAATATCTTAGTTGATTTCAAAAATTGTTTCAAAGGTTTGACGAATTATTTGTAGATTTTTCTTAATTTTTAGATCCGACCACAGATTTTCCTTCATACAGCTTTTAAAATGGCCTATAATCTTATTAATTTCATGGCTTCGCTGTTCAGGATGAGTTTTTAGCAGATCGTGCAATTTAATCCCTTTTTGCTTTTCCCAATTTTCAATGGCGGTAATCCCTAAATCATTCACGGCAGCACGGCATAAATTTCCCTCTTTGCTAAGAATTTCAACCATTTTTTGAAAGGCTACAATCTTATCCGGATTTGAGGCAATGAAAGAGTTAATCTCATTCAATTGATTTATCACTCCTATTTTTTTCTGAAGTTTTTTCCTATCATCTTTAAGTCACTTCAACAACATAAATGTGTCGAATATTGTCTTTAAAAAAAATGTGTGGAAATCATTGGTGGAAATTTTGTAGGATGTGATCAAAGAAGTTCAAAACTACAAGATTTTAAAGTTGCCCAAACTCATAAAATCCCGTTTTCGGGGGCTTAGCCTGATTGAGCGCTGTCCTGATATTTGATCTTTTATTGTCCTTTTTGATAGCGATTTTGAATACTCTCTATAATCGTAAATCATTTTTAAAAACTGGTTAATGAATTATTCATCTTTACTCTGGTTTTCGGGGTTCCTTTTAAAGTTTGTGGCACTTCCGTTGGGTTTATGCCCGAATTCGTTACCTTTTTATTAAATCCCATATGTATTTCATTTGTCGTTGAGTTAAACATCTTTGAAAAATCAAAGTCGTTTAAACTCATGGAAACCCGTTTTCGGGAGATTAGCTTAGCCTGGTCGAGCGCTGCCCTGATATTAATCACTCTTTCTTGTGATTGGGAGCAAGGCAGAGGTCGGGAGTTCGAAGCTCCCATCTCCCACCACTATTTCTTGTAGCCAAATAATGTAATTTCTGGATATAGAATATTTTTAGAACTAGCGTTCTTAATTGAAGTATGAGTTCTCCCTCAGATGCAGCTCCAGCCAACCAAGTGGAAAAAACGGCGAGTGAGCCCTCCAAAAAAAAGACAAAGAAAAATAAGAAGAAAAAACTGCGTGGCTTTCCTTCCATCATTTAGAACCAAGTAAAGATTCTCAATGATTCAGAAGAGTTTACTGAAAAATTTGGTGATGTCTCCCTAAATTTACTTATTATTGCGACAGATGACCGCAGAGCTGCCATTGTCCGTATTGATGGCGGAAATATCAGCGTTGACCAAGTTAAGACGAAAGCAGAAGAGATCCAGCTCGTCAAGAAGCAGATTAAGGCTCGGATCACGACGGACACGGCGACATTCTTGGGTCTAGCCATTGGTAAAGTTGATCCGGTTGAGGTAATATTTAAAGGTAAACCGAAACTCAAACGAATAAAAAAGGTCCTCTTGTTTACAAAAATCTTCCCGATTATCAAGCAGGAGCTCAAGCAAAATAAGGTCGTCGAATAAAAGTGGACTCTCTCGGCCGCTGTTTAAGAGCTTTTTGCGCCATCGTCAAACGGCCGTATATGGGCCGTAAAATCAGTGTCTTCAGGCTCTTTCCAGAATTGGGCGCCCAAAAAAGTAACGAAATTAGAATTTTTGGAAAAAAAAACAAAAACGATTAAAAAAATTTTAGCCTGAGGGGTAGTGCCCCTCTTTAGAGATA
>CAYRPF010000047.1:0-14340 GCA_964426185.1 uncultured archaeon
TCAAAAAGTGAGAAAATTTAAGTTAAATAATTAGAAGCTGATCTCAGTATGAGCAAACGGCTCATTTTGAAGAATTTTTTTTAGATTTCCGGGTTGATTCATGGAAAAGATGGAAACACGGAAATTATCTTTCTTCTTTTCAGAAAGAGCGAGAATAGTTTTAAGCTTACCAATCATCATTCCGCTTGCATCACTTTTAGAAATCTCTTTTTCTGCCTTATAGAGAAATTCTTGAAGTTTAGCCTTATCAAAATGCATTATCGGTTTAATATCTGGATTTACATTTGGATCAGTAGAATATACCCCAGAAACATCAGTTGCAAATAAAATTCGCACAGGATTCATCTCTAAAGCCAAAATGGTAGCAATTTGATCTCCACTACACACAGAAAATCCCATTGATTCATCAGATACCATATCTCCTCCAATTAGAGGAATCATGCCGACAGAAAGAAATCCAGCAATAGGTTTGACAAATATGCTCTGAATCATCCCCTTGTTGGCGGTACATAAAGATGATGCATGAAACATGACGATAGGCACCTCACATTTTCGCAATTCTGAGGTGAGATGATCTCGAAGTTTATTTACGATTGCTTGAGTATTTGACAACGGAATTAACTGTTCTTTGTTCTGAAACCCCCGATAAAGACCATGTTCAAGGACGGGAGGATGGCCAAAAGAACCTACACCATGGATAATGATTAGATCTTCTAAGATTCCAATTCTTAAGCATTCTCCAATCTCTTGAGATATTTGTTGGATTAACTCATGATTAAATGTATATGGTTTTGATTTATCTGTAATTAAAGATCCGCCAATTTTGAGAATAGTTAGATTACGGGACAATTTGACCAACTCGCTGAAAACAAGCACTTTTTTTTAAGTAAGAAGTAACTAAAAGAAAAAAAGGAAACATGCAAATTTTTTACATTATTTCCAGATTTTTTTGATTTTTGAAATGGAATAAACCAAAATTCCAACTGATATCAAGACAATTGCCATAGATATCTGCAGAGCTTGATGCATCTGAACATTTGAGCCCAACATATGAGATGGTGCAGCCAAAATTGACTGAATCCAAATCAAAATCCCAGGAAAAATTAAGAAGGCTGAAATTTGTTCCCCTGAAACTCCAGATTTCTGTAAATCATCTTTTCCGGAAAAAGCTTTCCTAAAACCGGGCATCAGTAATAATATTGCCACAATTGCATATACTATCGCTCTCATATAGGAAGGAGTCGAGGCACCACCAAGGGTAACAATTAAGTAAGGAATAAACCCACTAAGACATCCAAGAATCGCAGTATATAATGCACCATTATAGGCCCATTTTTTTCTTTTTGCCAGCCCCCAAATCATCACTAAAGTCAAGACAGCAGCGGTATACGTTAAGATATTCAAAGTTATGAAAGCCCATTGATTGGGCATCATCACATCATAGAGTGCTTGAGAAGAAGCAGAGACAGTTTCACCTGGTTCAACATCAAGTATCCTCTCCGGATGAAATGCAGGACAAGATCCCCCAACAGCGGACAACATTCCAATCAATGCAGCAAGCACTTCCATTATATAGATTGTAATTCGTTTTCCCTTCATAATCAACACCATTTATGGTTAAAAAAAAGAGATCAAATAATAAAAAAATCTACCCAATAAAAGTTGAAATTGAATAAGGCCACCAAGCCGGCGATAATAACCCTAAAATGACAATTATCACCATAATTCCAATCGAAATCAGCAAATTATCAAGGCTTGGAGGCGACAATACTTCGATTATGGTTGCAATTAACGAAATAAAAAATAGTGGAAGTAGAAGTGATGCAAGATTCATGGTATCAGATGATATCGAAAAAATGCCTAACAAGATTAAACTGAATACAAATGAGCCAAAAAACATTGCAAGGGAACCAGCAATTGTCTTTTTAGCCCCAGCAATCCCAAATGTTTTACTTCCACCAAATTTTCTCCCGAATATATCAGCAAGCCCATCTCCGCCAGCCAAACAACCAATGATAATAAAAGCCCCGGGATTGACTTGGTAATTTTCAGTTCTAGGTATGTAGAACCAAAATAAGGTCACTAATGCAATAACAACGGAATAAAACAGAGTTCCTCTTAATAACTCTTTCGGATCTCCAGTACGAGACATGGAGCGCACGAAATCCTCATCTTTTAAAATGCCTGTTCCAATGGCAGCAAATTGTACCACAAACAGAACTGGAACAATTAAAGCAATATAACGACTTGATATCGCTCCAGAAAAGAGAAGCCAACAAACAAGAAAGATAGGAGCAACGATAATGTGAATGATTTTACGGGTTATATAGGTGGGAAGTATTCCGCTTTTTTGAATTCTTCCACTTATTTTCACTACAACCAGCAAAATTACAGTTGAAATCAACATGGCTATTATGTCCCAAAGCCAAGCTAAATTTTCGGGAAATAGATTCATATTTTTTAACCTTTATTGATGAATTTTCTATTATTTTTTCAATTTTTCATACCATTTTCAATTTTTCATATTATTTATAATTTTTTCACAGCTATACTAGAAAAGCACACCTATATAAAGAAGGAGAAAGCCCAAAACCATAAAAAATGAAGCAAATTTAAAAATCCGAAAAGTTTTCTTATAAGTAGGAGATACAAAATTCTCAATGACTAAACCAATCAAAATAAGACAAACAACTCCTATCAATATCCTAATCAGTATATTCGTATGCAAATAGCAAGCGATGAGGAATAAAACAACTGCATTGATTAATGTGCTCCAGGTTATCACACGCATAGTCTCTTGAGCAGAACTCACCACGGGCCACATTGGAACTTGGGCTCTTTTATAACCTTCCAAATTCTCTGGAAACAAAGCTAAAGTAAGGATATGGACAGGGATCCAAGTAAGAATAAACAACAAGAAAAATAACCCTACATGGTCTATTTTTCCAATTGCCAATACCCTTCCCGACATAGCTGGAAGACCTCCTGCAATACCTCCAAAAATTATGCTTAATTTAGTTCTCCGTTTCAACCAAATGCTGTAAACAACGAAATCAAAGAAAAATCCCAGAAAAATTACAAAAGTGGTTAACCAGTCTAAAAATACCAGAGAAATAATTATACCTATTAGAGTAATAAAAGCACCTATGAGCAATACACTTTTTAATGAGATTTGACTACTGGGAATGGGACGATCTTTTGTGCGTTCCATTAATTCATCGATATCGTGATCTATGTACATGTTTAGAATAGTGGTTCCTGAAATAGTGAAGAAAAGAGAGATAAAAAGTATGCTTAAATCAAGAATAGAAACAGGATTTGGAGCAATTGAAATAAGATAAGCAAATAGAGCGGTAAATATCAATAGAAGTGTTTGTTTCCATTTGATCAAATCTAAAAAAATCTGAAGGAATTTTGGATTTTTGGTTTTGATTTTTGAATCTTCGTTAGTTTCCATCATTTTTTTTCATTTAAATTTTTTCATGTAAAATTTGATTGATTAAATTAAAATAACATTATAAAAAAACTTTTAAAAAAATGCCAATTGAGGTTATTCTTTCTGACCAACTATTTTATTCCACCATTTTGGAATTAAAAAGACAAAGCCAGTTAGTGTGCTGATAATTGGAGCCATGATAAACATGGAAAAACCAATGTTTGATCGGAAAAAGAACATCGAATAAATGGCTAAAGGAAATCCTGCGATTATAGATGAAAAAGTACCTGCTAAACCAATAATTCGGATAATTTCTTTGCGTTTACTCAGCATTACTCCAACTGTAGCAATACCAAAAAGGATCGAAGCAACCATATTCATCCGTTCGGTGAGTATGAATATTTCAGCATTAGTTAATTCGTTAGTCACCATCCTCGTAGTTGACGCAATACCATTGATGAAATTCAAGATAAAGGCCATTCCTGTGAACAATCCTAACCAAATTTTATTCCACGCTTCTTTTCCAACTGATCGCAAAAGGTAAAAATAAACAATTAAATTGGGTAGAAAAATAAGGAACCATGGTCCTGGGACTGCGACTTTAGTCTCCATCATTGGAATATTTGGCCAAAAACTCGACTTTAACGAAAGCACAACCCCAATAACTGCTAGAGGGTATGCCCACTTCTTTTTCTGTAAAAATCCTACTCCAGCTAACAACCATAACACACCTCCCAAGAAACCAAAATCAGCAAAAAGGGAAAGAAAATAGGGTGCCGTTGCCGCACAAGCTTGAGCGGCTTCAGTTTCAGCATCAAGTAATGGTTCCAAATACAGACAATAAAAAATATAATGAAGAAGTATACCCCCAATTCCTAGAATTATAGAAATAATGCCCATAAATGTATATTTTTCGAAATTTTTATCTTCCATATGAAATCCACCAGTAAAAATAACCATTCAATTTTATGGTTATTTTTTTATTCTTAGACGTTTGAATATTTAATAGTTTCGTATATTTTCAACCTAACGCGAAATTTATGGAAATTTTCTACCCGATCTCAAGATAAAATCCATTTACCTATAAAGTATTTTATTTTAAATCATAGATAATTTAAAAAAGAGAAAAGATAAATTTTATTTAATGAACGTATCCCAAAAGAATAATAACATGGATGGTGAATTTGTTAAGGTTTCATTTTCTTTCCATTTTCCTCCAGAAACTTGGATTGCGAAAATTGCCGAGTTATTCCCTCATATTCAATTTTTAATTCAATCATTGATTCTTATATCCCCTGCTCGAGCAATCTGTCTAATGCAAGTAAATGGAGTAAATTTAAAGCAATTTCAAAAGAAATTTATTTCTACTTATGATAAAAAAATGTATAATATTATTTTTCAAGATAATACCACGATTATCTTTAACATCATAATACCAAATCCTTGGGTGGTAAAAAGTATGTTTGATTTTCATATACATTTGCTTTATCCAATTTCAATACAACAAGAGATTGTCACCGTTCATGCCATGGCTCAACGAAAGAATTTGAAGGATATATTCCAAAACTCAAAATGGAAAGGACTACATGTCCAGATTAACAAAATTGAGAATTACTGTCAAGAATCCTTATTATCACCACGCCAAAATGAAATTTTGAATCAAATTTTGGAAAAAGGATACTTTGAAATCCCTCGAACCAAATCATTAACGGATATTGCAAATGAGATGAACATGTCACCCTCTGCGTTATCTGAAAATATAAGAAGAATCACCAAAAAGTTAGCCAAATTTTATCAAAATTGCATGAAATCGCCAGATAATTTTTAAAAAATGTGAAAAAAAAGAAATTATTTCTGTATTGCTTTTAAGTTAACACAATCGATATATTTCCCATCATTCAATAGTTGTCCAATTTGATCGGCGGCTAAAGATGCTACATTAATTTGAGCTTCTTCCGTGCTTGCGCCTAGGTGAGGTGTGCAGATAACATTCTCAAGCTCAATAAAGGGGAAATCTTCTTTATTGGCTGGTTCCTTGGAATACACATCAATACATGCCCCTCCAATTTTATGATTTTTTAAAGCATCATATAATGCAGCTTCATCTATGACTGCACCGCGTGCACAATTAATGATTACTGCGGTATCTTTCATAATTTCAAATTGCTCAGCACCCAACATACCTTTTGTTTCAGGAGTAACCGGAATATGAAGAGACAAATAATCAACTTCGGATAGAAAGTTGTTCAAATCATCATACAACTTAACAAAATCCAAACCCATTCCATTCAAACGTTCTTGGGTGACATATTTATCATAAGCAATCACTTTCATCCCGAATACTCTACATCGAGTTGCTACTCCGGCCCCAATGCGACCAATGCCTAATACGCCTAAGATTTTTCCCTTGATTTCTGTACCACTAAGTTTCTTCTTATCCCATCGACCAGCCTTCATGGAATTATTGGCTTGTGGAATATGACGTGCAAAAGAAAGCATCAATCCCATTGTTAGTTCTACAACCGCATTTGTATTTCCAGTAGGAGTTATCAATACTGCGATTCCTTTTTCATTACAAGCTTCCACGTCGATGTTATTGTATCCAGCACCTGCTCGACAAATAACCTTTAGATTCTCTGCGGCTTCGATCACTTCGCGGGTAACTTTCGTAGCACTCCGCACAATCATAGCATGAAATTCGGGTATTAATTGGATAAGTTCCCCAGTAGTGTGTTTTGTATTGATTACCACATCAATATTGGGATATTTACCAAAAGTTTTCAGTCCTTCGGCAGAGCAATTATCTGCAACCAAACATTTGTAGGTTTCCATTTTTTTCACCCTGTTCTCCTTTTATTTTATTCTTGAATCTCTTTCAACGATTCGGAAGCGGCAGCCAACATCTGTTGGGTTTCTTCTTTAGTAATCCATCCCATTGGAGCCATTCGGAAGTTTTGCCCCTTCATGTTTCCGTATCCATTTACGATTTTATAACCTTTTTCAAAAAGAGAATCAACAAATTTTGCAACATCTATATTCAGATTATTTTTAATGGTAACCACGGTTTGACTGTGATATCCATTATCGCTGAAAAGTTTAAAGCCATTTTCCTTCGCCCAATTTCTTATCATTTCTGTACGTTCAAAATGGTCTTGTGCAAATTTTTCAGGCGTAATTTCCACAATTTTCTCTGAAACTTTTTTCAAAGCCCGAATTTGAGGAATGCAGGGGGTGATTGGATGTTCATCTTGCAACCCTTTTTTATGGATCTTCAAAAAATCAAAGTAGAAGCCCCTATTTTTTACATTTTTTGCTTTCTCGAGAGCTCGTTCGGAGATACTACAAAGTGCTAAACCTGGCGGAATCCCAAAGCATTTTTGCACCGAAGCCAATGCTACATCAATTCCCCATTCGTCTACTTTTAATAAAGTACCAGCCATTCCTGACACACAGTCAACACATAGTAAAGCCCCTGATTCTTTAACAATAGGTCCGATTTTATCGAGAGGATTAAGAACACCTGTGGAAGTTTCATTAAAGGTGATAAAAACCACAGAATACTTCTTTTCGGCTAATTTTTCACGGACTAATTCGGGGGTGATACCCGTTCCCCATTCGACTTTAACTGCATCAAATTTTTTTCCATTTAATTCTGCAATTTGAATCCATCGATCACCAAATGCACCACAGGAAAAGAAAATTCCCGTTTCTTCATCGTTTAATAGATTTCGGACACAAGCTTCTAAAATTCCGGTGCCTGAATTTGAAAAGAGTAATATATCATTTTTTGTATGAAGGATTTTTTGCATATTCTCACGAATTGCAGCATGCATTTCGCGATAGGCCAGAGAACGATGAGTATCGTTAGCTTTTCCCATTTCAGTTAGAATCCAATCTGGGACTTGCACTGGTCCAGGAGTAAATAATCTATAATCAATTCCATCTGGATTAAAATGTTTATTCGGCATAAGAATCACTTGATCAAATCCCGAGGGATCAATGGTGAACAACATGCGCCATAATTAAAAGGTTGCACTTTTTTGCTTTGCTGTTGGGAATAGGATGGGAATTGTTTTATGGTATGTTATTAAAAAAAGAAGCATTAATCATTTATACATTAATGAAGGTAGTTACTTAATGGAAGAAATCGAAGAAGAAAAACTCCAAATTATGGGTAAATGGTATGAAGAATTCAAAGAACGAGAAATTAAACCAGAAGATTTAGGAAAGCTTATCAGACCAGGTTCCCGAATTTTCATCGGTTCTGGTTGTTCTGAACCTGAAATCCTTACTAAACAGCTGGTAAAGAAAAAGTGGAGATTTACGGATTGTGAACTTATCCATTTCTTAACTTTGTCGGATAATAATTTCTTTGATGAGAAAAATCCCAGCCTTTTCCGACATCAAGCCTTATTTATCGGTCCTAAACTCCGTGATGCAGTTAATGAAGGAAAAGTCGACTATGTCCCAATTTCTTTGAGTGATATCCCCAGACTTTTTAAAGAAAGACGGATTCATGTGGATATTGCTTTATTGCAAGTTAGTCCCCCAGATCGATTTGGATTTTGTTCATTAGGAATCAATGTAGATATTAACCGCACGATTATAGAAGTTGCCAAAATAATTATTGTTCAAATCAACCCAAAAATGCCACGAACTATGGGAGATTCCTTCGTTCACATTAAGAAATTCAATTATTTTGTATATCATAATTCCCCGATAATTGAATTCAAATATCCTCCTATAGACGCCCGTTCTGATAAGATTGGACGATATATAGCGCGTATTATTGAAAACGGTTCAACTTTGCAGTTTGGAATTGGTTCGATCCCAAACGCAGTTTTGAAATATTTAGGTAAAAAAAAAAACTTGGCAATTTACAGTGAAGTACTTTCAGATTCGGCAGTAGATTTAATCGAATCTTCGGTTGTGAACTGTAGTAAAAATCAATTTCCCCACGTAATGACCTCTTTTGTCATGGGTTCTCGTAAATTGTATGATTTTGTCCATGAAAATCCATTTATCGAATTCCGTCCAACAGAATTTATTAACAATATTTTCAATATTGCTCAAAATACCAAACAGGTTTCAATTAACTCCGCTTTATCGGTGTCACTGACAGGTCAAGTAAATTCCGATAGTGTAGGAACCAAATTTTATAGTGGGATAGGAGGTCAAGCAGATTTTACGCGTGGGGCAGCTCTCTCCAAAAGAGGTAAACCAATTATTTGTCTACCTAGTACAACCAGTGATGGAACCAAATCTCGTATAGTTGCCACCCTTGAACCAGGTGCTGGTGTGGTTATACCGAGAGGGGATGTGCATTATGTAGTTACTGAATATGGGATTGCTTTTCTCCATGGAAAATCCATACGTGATAGAGTTTTACAGATGATTGGGATTGCACATCCAAAATTTCGACAATTTTTATTACAGAAAGCAAAAGAAATGCACTATGTTTATGAAGACCAGATGCTCCCCACAACTCAAGATGGAATCGTTATAATCTATCCTGAAAAATATGAATATTGGTATACTACGAAAAATAAGGGAAAAATATTTTTCCGGCCGATAAAACCAACTGATGAACGTTTGTTACAAGAACTTTATTATGAACTAAGTGACGATGACCGAGTTCTCCGCTTCTTTGCCCCAAGACAGGTTTTCCCCCACAAAGAAACCCAGCCGAAAGTTGTAGTTGATTATGAAACAACATTTGTGCTGGTAGGAATAGTTGGGGATGAAGAAATAGCTAAAATGATAGCAGCAGGCAGTTATTATCTAGATCACAATACTAATTTGGCAGAAATCGCATTTACTGTTCATGAAGATTGGAGAAGGCAGGGTTTAACGCGGTTTATGGTAATGAAATTGATTGATATTGCCCAAGAAAAAGGAATTTCTGGATTTATTGGAGAAATTCTGTCAAACAACGAACCTATGATCCACATTATCAAAACTCTTCCTTATAAAGTGGAATTCCACAATTATGGAGACTCTTTTGAATTTTCCTTTAAATTTAGTGATGTTGTCAAAAAAGAGAAGTAAAAGGAGCTAATTCGCTTAAAAATGTATTTGATCTTGCATGAATTCCAGCAATTTTTTTATTAATTTGTCAACATGTTCTCCTTCTTTGGCATTGATTAAAAAGACTTCTTCTTCCGGAATTTGCAATTGAATTAAAAGAGATTGGATTTCAGAAGGAGTCGCTAAATCAATTTTATTAATCACGCACAAAACTGGAATTTCAAAATCATCCGCGAAATTCTTACGGATCTCATTGTAAAGATTAAGTTGACTTGAAATATCATAACCAGAAGAAGGAGTAGGATCAAAAACGAATAAAATAAAAGAAGAAATGGTGTTTAGAGCTAAAATTGCTTGCTTCTCAATGGTATTGCGTTGGTGCATAGGGCGATCTAAAATTCCTGGTGTATCAATAACTTGAAAATATTTGGAATCATATTCATCTCGATACATTCCCAAATAAATCTGCTTTGTGGTAAATGGGTATTCGGAAACTTGTGGTTTTGCAGATGATAATTGCCCAACTAAAGTGGATTTTCCTACATTTGGATAACCCGCAATTACAATACTAGGAATTTCTAAATCGACTGAAGGAATATCTTGTAATTTTACTCGACATTCTTCAAGAAATATTAATGTTTTATCGATTTTTTTAATGACAGATGAGCATCGTCCAAAAAACTCCATGCGAGTTAAACCTGCTTGTTTGGCATTTATTTGATTACCTACCTTTCTACGATATTGTTTAAACAAAGATTTTAAAACCGGAATTACTCCATTAATTCGCCCTAAACCAGTGCGTAATTCATCATTATCGACAAGTAAATGGCTTAATTTACGATAAAATGGAGGGAGCTCATCAAGATTCGGAACAGATTTTACAATTGTTGTGATTTTATCGACCAAAATTGTTGTGGCATTTTCCATACGCTTAATTTCTTTCCGTTTGACTTTTTCCAAGTTAGGCAGAGCTTTCGGCAAAGAAGCAGGTTTAGAAGATGCTCGAGAAAAAGCGTAATCCAGTAATTCTTGCGCGTTCCACACTCGATAGAATTTTTCAAACGGATTTTGCATGGTGATTCAAAATTTATAATTAAACATTTTAAATAGATTTTTTGATTCCATTATACCTAATTAGATTTTGAATAAAACTTGTGGTGTGAGAAATTATTGTAAATTCGCAAAACACGATGAAATGGGATTGGTGTTTCTTGACTTTCTCCTTCTATAATAATCCAAAAGAACTTCTTTCCAATTCTTGTAATTTGAGAATATTGACATGTGGCGATATCATTAAATGAACCACGATTCTCAAAAGATATGGATATATTGGATTGTTCAATTTTATAGGCGGGATTCCAACGAAATTGAAGTAAAATATCACGAACTGACATAAAAAATCAAAAAATTAGAATTTATAACGGTTTATTCAACGGTGGTTTCCTGTTTCAATGTAGAAATACCTGCTAATTGATTAGAAATCAATTCTATCAGCCATTTTTTGATTTGAAGAAAATTTTTCACCAATCCTTTGGTTTTTTCAGGAGGAAATTGTGAATCTTGGGGAAGGTTTAACGCCATATCCATCCATTTGTGCAAAGCTAGCTGAACAAGATCGGCACCTTTAGAATTTTGAAATATGGGAATTAAAGCAGCCCTTTCTCTTGTTTCTCCAATGGCAAAATAAACCCGTCTACTGACCTCATTTGAAAGAGATAAATGCATCGCTTCATCTAGTTTTCGTTCAACCAGAATACATTTAATTATTTGATCCCTCAAATCAGTAGGTTTTTCTACCAACTGGGACATACTCTTTTTAATTTTAGCTTCTAATTCGACTAAATGATTAGCCAAATTATCTTCAGAACTCTCAAAAAGAGTGATTACTAATCCTTCTTCATGAGTTAAGATACTGACAAACTGTTTAGTAGAACTATTATAGAGGAGGGCAACGTCTTTTAGGTGATCGTTTCCTGGGTTTAATTTAATAGAAAAACAACGATGAGGTACTTCACTAGCTGCAAAATATCCTAATTCAAACATTTCCAATTTCGTCAAAGAAGTATAAGGGAGTTTTAGCGAACGAGAAGGCCACACCTTATTAATTTTCATAAATTCTTGCAATAATCCCATGATTTTTTCTCCACAGCATTCAATATTATTCCTTATAAAGAACTTATGTGATTCAGAAATAAAAAATTTTAGTTGGAAAAACCGCTAGAAATTTTTTTATTTCGTATTTGCAGAAGAGCTTTACGTAATCGTTGAACTGCTTCAATTATATGCCGTTCTTCTACTCCAATAGCTGCATTCATAACTAAATATGAGCTAGACAATTGATCATGGGTAGTACATGAACCGAAAGGATTTCGTGCCATATTAATAACTCGTGGACCAGTTACGCGGAGATTATAGAGATAGCCTCCTAATTTATCTATTTCTTCTGGCGAAAAATGGTCAAGTGATAAAGCACATGATACAGGATTCGCACAATTAATCAAATGTTCGTTATATTCTCGAGCTAAAGCAGACATTTGTGAATATAGTAATTCACGTGCGCGTTGTTGGGCTTCCATCAACTTCATATATCCATTTTTTCCCATACTTAATAAGGAAACTAATAAATGCAACACTGGGACAGCAGAGGCTCGACCAGCATAAGAATGACTAATATTTCCAATTATTTCAAGACTTGGAGAAGTAATCACTGCACCACCCACAGGAGTTAAAAAACATTTATCGGTGCTTTGAACAATTGCATCCACTCTCCCAGCATCTACTGCGCTCCTAAGATAAGAAATCAATATAGAAGATTGAATCCCGTAAGCATTATTGACAATGTGCACCAAATTCTGTTCTTTGGCAAATTTGGCAATTTTTTTCAAATTATCCGGAACACGAGGTGCAAAAAAAGCAGAACTGCTTATAATTGCCCCAATTTTATCTAAATGCTTATTATAAAGTTTTTCAAGATCTTCATGAGAAATACATACACCTTCTTGACTCCAATGGTTGTTTCCAAACCTTCCTGGGACAACCAATAATTTTCCACCAATAAACTCGACACCTTTTTTAGGAGATTTATGATCAACTTGAGTCATTAAAACATATGGTTTTTGATGGATATCAATATTATAATGCTCCAAACACCCTTTTAACGCTAATCCAATACTCATTCCCGTTCCCATTGGCACAGCTAATGCTGCTTTGATGTTTGATAATCCAAGAGCCCGGATTAATGATAAAACAATTCGATTAGTTAACTGTTGCATCAAGGAAGCTCCAGCAGCTTTTGGTTGTGCAGCAGTTAGGTTTCCACTTCGACCAATTCCATGACAAAAATCTCCACTTAATTCTCTCAATAGTGATGATGATACCCTACCTTCTCGTTCTCCAATTCTAATTGCTCCCGGATCCTTATCTGAATCTAATCTGTTAAAAATATGCAATAAATCCCGAATTTGGGATTCATTCCAACCTTCTTCAGGAATAACACGATGATTTAGTAAATCTCTAATCGTATTCCAATGGGCTGAAAACCCGGTATATGAACGTTTAATCATATGCTCAGGAACACCCATATTGGAAAATAATTGGGTTGTTTTTTTATCCCACATTCTTTTTCTCACCAATGAAGCATAACAATACCTTCTTAATTTTATTTCTTTTGCATCATTCAGAATTTTACTTCATTTCTTCTGAATTAGTAGGCATACGATTTTAAACGAATTTTGATTTTATAAATATATGAGTAATCGATCCTCCAATGATTCTTTTATATGGAAAAAAACAATTAATAAACGCTCGAGAAAAAAGGGATCCACCAAATTTCATGCTTCAATTGATAAAAATACTACTTTAACTTATTATAAACGGGATGGAGGATTATATCTTATCATCAAAAAGGATTTGGGTGATTATGAACTGCAAGTTAACGCGTCAGAGGCTCCGATTATTAATCAATATTTAAAAAATCCTGATCCTTTTGAATCCCTTTTGGCTGATGTTAAAATCATTGAGAAAGAGATAGAACCTTTAAATTTAGCCGTACAAACTTCTTTTGGTGATAATCGAGAGATTTCTCTTATTTCAGTAAGAATTGCAGTTGGTTCTGGTGAAAACGATTATGTAACGATTGATGAATCGGATTTATTTTCAATGGATGTAGAACCAACAATGGGAGGATTATTGGATTTCATTGCCGCCAATGATAGCGTGATTGGGCTTTGTGACCGAATTTTTGACCATGAACGCGGAAATATCATATTATTGGAGGCAAAAATACGCGATCCTGCTCCTGGAATTTCGTCTATAGAATTTAAATTAATTAGCAGTTTACAACAACGCGGGCTTTTTATGCAAAAAAACATGAAATATGCAGCAATTCAACTTTATACCGTAATAAAAGCAGAATCTGTAAATGATGATCTATTGAATTTCTTACGAGCAATTGGAATCGATTGGGAAGTTGTATTTATTAGAAGAGATCTTAGTATTGACGACTGGCTGGAGATCGAATGTGAAAAGAACTCTTTAAATCTCAAAGGTTATTTATCGTCAAAATTTGAAACACTTGGGTTTTTTGATGTCAATAATATTACTCGTGTAGCTATTTTGAATCAGCTTAATTTTAAAATAGTAATTAAAACAGCTGAATTACTAGATCGTGTAAAAAGTCAACGATATGAACTAACTGGAGCTTCACCCGATTCGGAACCACTTCAAAAAGCAGAGATTATTGCAGCTGCCCGCTTAGCTTGCGCATACTATGGATTAAAAAAAGAAATAAAATTAGAAAAATCGATCAAAATGGAAGACGTGCTTCAATTTGAAGCAGAATTAATTAGATTATAATGTGATTATTTTTAATAAGCTGC
>CAYRPF010000047.1:14440-24301 GCA_964426185.1 uncultured archaeon
CTGCGGTTCAAGTCTTTTTTAACTGCATTCCAGTGAGTTCATTTACAACTTGAATAAAGTCTTTTAACTTGTTTGCGGGGATTTTTGCTCCAGCTGCGGGCGGATGACCCCCAGCTGGATCTTCAATGCCTATTTGTTGACATGCCTTTCTCATAACAATTCCTAAATCTAATCCTTTTTCGATAAGATTTTTGTCAGCTCTGGCTGAAACTTTTAAGCTATGAAGATCCGAATCAGCAAATGCAATTAAAGGCTTATCTTCTATATTTCCTGAATGAACCAAAATAGAACAGATTGTTCCAATCATAGTTTCAGAGATAGATTGTTCATATACAGTAAGAATATATTCATACTCTCGAATATTCGCCCGTGCACGATTAACAGCTTGAAATATCTCATGTTTATAATTCTTCGTGGATTCGATAGCTTTTTCTAAAGATTCTTCATCTCCCATAAGAGCAGCAATACCAAGAGACGCATGACCGCTCCGTCCGCATGCATTTAACAAGCTTGACATTTCTCTTGCATCGGAAATCTCAAATTTTGGATCGATATTATTCAAAAGATAGATGGTTTGAAGTAATTGTTTACTTTTGTCAGAATCTAAGCTACATTCGACTAGAGCGTATGTGATTAAAGCTTTCAACAAGTTTTTTCGCTCTAAATCAGATAGATCAAGAAATGTACGAGGGTTTCCTAAATCATCAGTCGACCTAATTTGATTTCTCTTTAAAAATTCTTCAGCGTGAGAAAGATCTTCAGATAAATTCGGGAGAAGAATAGGAAGGGTATATGCAACGGCATAAGGAAGATTTTTGGTGCGCGAAATTGCTAAATTATATTCATCCGTAATAGAATTTGTACTTTTGGCGTCTTCCAAAATAATTTGATTAACTCCATGAAATGTCCCTTTTTCGCCGTTATTCTGCATATCCCCAATAGCACCAATAATGGCTATAAAAGATAAATCAATGTTTATTGGATCAATCGTTTTCGCAAAAAAATAGCAAACACCTGCTCCAGAAATCTCATCTTCACCAAGAATTTGATAATAATATGGATTAACGTGATTAATCGAAGGAATTTTTGTATCAAATTCCGGTTTATGATGATCTAGTATTAAATAATCATCATTATCAAAGAATTTCTGAATTTGATCAATTTGCCCCGAGCCAAAATCTGAAAATATTATGAAGCGATTAAATTGTTTTTTTTCCTGGGCAATCTCTTGAATGTACTTCAATTCTAATTGTCTTAATATAGAAATTTGATATCCAATATTAAGGCGTTCTAACAAACGCGCTAAAATCGCAGCACTACATAATCCATCGGCATCTAAATGGCTATAAATGTGAACTCCTTTTTTAAACACTTGTGGGGTAAAATCTTTTTCTGACTTCTGCTGAAACTCACTAAATTCTTGCAATTCGTCATAATTTGGCAGATATTCTGGATTATCCAATTGCAAAGATTGCTCTTTCATTTTCTGAATGAAAAATTCTTTTGTTTTTTCAAGGGCGTTTATAAAATCATTAAATGGGATGTTGATCACCAACTGATGTTACTTATCCATTCACCCAATTCTTTTTAATTAATTCTATTAATGATATCGCATCTTGAGGTATAAAAAACCGGAAAAAATTCCAACTTTGGAAAATTCAAGCGATTCTAACGACAATAAATATCTATTTGTGCCCATTCTTCAGGTTGAGAAAAAATGGATTCCACTTTTGATTCTAAATACTCTACTATTTTGTCTGGACCATAGGTTTCACAACTTTTTTTTATACGTAGACCGCTGGAAATCTCTAAACCCCATAATACTTGATTTAAAAATAAAAAATTAATTTGTTTTCGAGATGATTTATGAGCTCGCACCAAAAACCAGTGTGAAGTCCCGTTTGAAGTGGTGGTTATATCAATTAAATTTGAACTCTGAACTTTAAAAACATTTTTTCCTTTGTTAATCCGATAACGTTTTGGGTTTTTTTTATTGATATCTTCCATTTTTCGAAGCAGAGAGTTTTCACCCATATTTACCCGAATTTGCTTCCCACATATTTGTTCACAACTAATTATTCTAATTTCCTTATTTCTGTTTAAAAAATAATCATTATATGTTATTTCTAAAAAAGACATAGTACCCCTCCCCTCTTATATATATTTTGTCGAAGTTTATTATAACTTTTACTCTCACCAAAAGAATAAAAATTGAATGATTCGCTAAAAAAGGTGGAATATTCCAAAAAAATACAGGTGAATTGGTTATTTTTACCAGAAATCTTGCTTAATTCTATCCAAAATTCGGTGGGCTATTTCTAATTTCGAAGTTAATTGCACGTGTTCTACCATTTTGTCAGTATTAATTATATAAACTTCGTTTGTATTCGATTTAAACCCGCGTCCTTCAGCTTCTGGATGAATGGAATTGGCGATTATAAGATCAATTTTAGAATCTTGCATTCGTTGATAAGCATGATCAATTATTAAATCAAAGTCCAAACTTGACTCGGCTTTAAATCCGAGAATAATTAAATCTTTTGAAAGATCTCTGGCAATTTGAATCAGTTTTGGTGTTGATTTAAATTCTACAACAAGATGGGATATATCCGATGAAATTTTTCCAGATTGATGTTTCTTTGGGGTAAAATCAGATAAAGCGGCCGCTGAAATCAGCACATCGTAAGTTTTGTGCGAAAGTTCTTCAGTCATTATATTAACGAAATCTTGAGTGGAAATGGGATATTTAACTATTAATTTTGGATGTGAAGGAGGATGAATTGAGGTTGGACCTAACAGTAAACACACTTCTCCCCCTCTTGAGAGAATAGCTTCTGTTAAAGCAATACCCATGCGCCCTGTTGAAGGGTTAGAGAGAAATCTGACATCATCAATCCATTCACGAGATGGTCCTGCAGTAATAATGAACTTCTTTTCCAAAAGATCATTACCTTTTTGTTCGAGGAAAGAAGATTTGGAGATATAATCAAAAACTTCTGTCAACACTTCATCCGCAGTGGCAACTTTAGCTTTATTTTCCTCCATTCGTGGATTTACTATATGGACCCCTAAAGAACGCAGTTTTTCAATATTTTCTTGAACTATCTGATTTCGAAACATAGAATCATGCATTGCAGGGACCAAAATTATAGGTGTATTACTTCCTAAGGCAACCATACAAATTGCGGTAACAGGGGTGTCTGAAATGCCATTTGCTATTTTTCCGATGGAATTAGCGCTGGAAGGATAAACAATTACCATATCAGCAATTCCCTTAGAATTTTCTCTTTCTCCTGCCATTGCAACATGCTCAATTTTCCCAGTAATGTCCAAGATAACCGGGTTTCCTGTTGCCCATTCCATCAATTCGGCTTGAATAAAATCGGTTGCTTTTTTTGTCATTACTGTAAAAACTTCTGCGCCATGCTTCATTAATTCTCTGGCTAAAGAAGGAGCATTAATCACAGCAACACTCCCAGTTAAACAAAGACAGAAAGACATTCCTTTCAATTGAAAACTTGTAATTCCTTGGATATCTTTGGTAGGATGGGAATAATTGTGCATTTGTTTATTCATATTAATGATTACATGCTACTAGTTAATTAAATATTTAGAATATATCATCATATGCTATGAAAAATATAATATTTTAAGCAAATTATTAAAGGAATCGTAAAACTTTTTTTTCGCCCTTTAAATGCAAATCCTTATTAATGGAGGTAGATAGATCGGATTTGAAAAATTAGTGTGAGATTCTCCCCAAAAAACAACGATAAATTAGATATCAATAGGGGAAAAAACCTTCGGAAAGAAACGGATCGCAGATAATTATGGCAAAAAAAACCAATACATCAACAAGTAAAAAACATTCTGAACCTTCAAGAAGAAAAAGCAGAGCGAAATCTGAAGTAAAAAGTATTTCTGGTGCACCTCAAGAAGTAATTCGCCAAGGATCCGTAGCGGAATTTTTCCGAAAAAGAACACAATTAGTCGGTTTCGATTTTGGTTTGAATAAACACACCCAATATTGTATAGAATTTTTAGATAACAGCTTAGATGCCATTGAATCCTTCTACTGGAAAGAATCAAAACGACATCCAGAATACACATTTAAATTGAAGGATGATTTACTACTCCAGAATTTTTCCTATTTAGCTGGTGGAGTAAGTGAAAAAGATCTTCAAGACTTAGAAGAGCGTCTTAATTCAGAAAGAGTTGATGATGCAGGATATTCACTCACGGAAGATGGAACTTTAGCAATTCTACCAGAAGAACATAAAGAAGATGAAGAATTAATCATAGAAGAAGAACTTCCAAAAACAGATGAATCATCTCCAGAAGATGATGAAGAAGCAAAAAAATTAAGAATGTTACAGAAAAAAGATGAAGAACGGGCGCAAGAAGTCCAAAATATTTTAGAAGGAATCAAGAACTTCATTTTTCCAATTCAAGTCTTAGTAGAACGGGAACCTTTTGTAATTATTCAACTGACTGAGCGAGAAGCTCAAGACGTTTTTGCAGATGCATCTCAAACGAAAAAAGAAGTATTGGAATATGATTTTGAAATTTTCGATAATGGAACAGGAATGTCTCCGACAGATTTAGAAAAATTTGGAAAGTATCTTGCTTCCAGCAAATCACAGAAACTCCGTCAAACACGGGGATCTCAAGGATTTGGATCACCTAGTGCATTTAGCGATGCACAAAATACAACAGGAAAACCAGTTACAGTAGTTAGTAAAGATATCAACCATATTTATGGAATTGCATCTCAATTTTACACGACTTCCAAAAACAATAAAGAATATGTTGTTACACCAACTGAAATTGATTGTCCATTTGAACATGGAACATATATCCGCTTGCAATACATCAATGTAAAGTATCGGAAAGGATATATTGATTCATATATTCAAATGACTGCACTGACCAATCCACATATCACAATAATATTTCTTGATCCGTATGGCGGGGAAACTATCTATCCTAGAAGAGTTTCTCGATTCCCTCGTGAACCAACTTATGCATTACCTCATCCTTCATCTGTTAATATAGGCGATTTTCAAGATCTTCTACGAACTTCAAATAAACTATCTTTAAGTGTATTTTTGCAAGATAATTTTGTAAGACTTAGTTCCAGCATGGCAAAAGATATTTTGTTTAATGCTGAATTTGAATTAGAGAAACAATTAAACCTTCTTAATCTAGATCATGGCGTTATCACTTGGGCTCATAATGAATTAGAAAAAATTTATTTTATTAGAAAAGAAAAAAGAATATTTGGCCGAGCAAAAAAACCACGTGAGAAGTGGGTTGTTTACAGCATCGAAAAATCAGAAGATTTGAAGCAATATTGGGATATAATTCTCCCTTTTAACAAAATACTTGATGACATCAAACGAAAGAATAAAGAAATCAAAAAGCTAAATAAAAAAATCAGCACTCTTTCAGTCAAAAAAGAGATATCAAGCATAAAAAAAGAAATCTCGACTTTAGAAAAAGGGATTGCTGCAAATTTAAAAGAAATTAATCGGCAAAAGAAGAAACTTTCGCAAATTGTTAAAATTTTTTCCTTAAACGCTGATTCTGAAGTTTCAGATGTTAAAATAACAGATAAATTAGAAGAAAATGTAAAAGAATTACTGATTTCTCAAGCAAGACCGAACTCTTTAACACAAAAACAAACAGAAGCGCTGTTTAAAGCATTTAAAGCGCAAAAATTTATGAAGCCTCCTTCAGATCCCGCAGTTCCGATCGGTGCAAGTGTTTTAGAAACTACTTTAATAAAAGAATACAATCTAAACCCAGCTTTTAGGACAGATCTTTTTCATGATATAGAATATATTATAGAACCTTTAACACAAAAGGAATCTCAAAACTTTTCTTACAGGATTTTGTATAAATTCCTTCAAGAACCATATCTTAATCCAAACTTTTCTACCAAAGATTTATTACTTGATGATCGTGAACACGAATTAGAAGAATACCGAACACTCTTTCTAAAATTTGATGCACTTTATAATATTGAGGAAGACTTTATTTATGCGCACACTAGACCACCTACCAGTGGTAAAGGTTTAGCATTTGTTGTAGAAGCAGGTATTGCACTTAGTCCAAAAATTCCACAAGCAAAAACGGCTCAGCAAGTTCTTCTAAGATATGTAAACCGAACTCCAAAAATGCGGGATAATTCCGATTGTGCCATTTGGAAAGGATGCCAAATGGTGAATTGGAAAAATTATAAATTGGATACCTTTGATAATGGCATACCTAAAGGATCAATTCGAATTTTAGTCAATGTTTCTGGACCATATGTTCATTTGATGTTCAAATCTCAATCAAAAAATGCACTAGCAGAAGACGAAATTTTACTCAAAGAAATTAAATATTGCTTAGAAACAATTGGTCGGAAAATAAGAAATTATCAAAATCGAAAAATTAGACGGGAAAATCGGAGAAAAAGATCTAAAGTTATTGAAAAATACATCCCAATATTTGTTTCCTCTTTAGTAAATATCATTAAAAATACCGATCTTGAGCAAGTTCCAGACCAAAAAGAACTTGAAAGTCAAATTTATATGCGCTTAGAAGGAAAATTAGAAGTTCCTGAAGAAAAACCAGAGTCAAGTGAGAAAGTTACAGAAAATTTTGAAAAAATAAAGGAAAAAATAAATAAACAAAAGAAAGCATTAGAAAAAGAGAAAGAACCAACAATTACTAAAGAAAAAGCGCCAAATTCTGAATTAAAAAGAGAATCAAGCATTTCAGTAAAACCAAGATCAATTTTAAAAAAGGAAAACACTTCTCAATCAGATGTGAAGCATATTCCATCTCACGCACCAAAATCTGTTGAAAAAGTAGATGATATTATCCAAAAATGGAAAAAAGGTGCAGAACACCAGAAATCCGCCAAAAAAATCATAAAAGTGAAAGATTCTGATATCATTAAGAAGAAAACAACCAAAAAGAAAACCACTAAAGTCAGAAAATCTACTCAATCAAAATTAACTCCAAGAAAGGCGTTTACTTCTAAAATCTCTGCCCCAAAAGTTACAACACAAACAAAATCCTCAGAACCACCTAAAAAATTAACAAAACCAAGTTCTAAAATTCGAATTATTACAACAGATACTATTTTAAAAACTCTAGAAAATCAGAATTGGGTTAATATCAAGGACTTAATTAAACTTCTTGATATAAAGGATGTCAAAGATGCTCGCTACTTGCAATTAAAACTCAAGCAACTTACTCGGGAAAAGAAAGTGTTACTCACGATTCAAAGCGGTAGAACCTACTGGAAACTGAATAAAGCGGAAGTGAATTTATAAACATGGCAAAGAAATCTTCAAAACGTGTAGCAAAAAGAAGGACTAAAAGATCACGTTCTTCTAAGGGAAAAGCAAGTGTTTCACAAGAAGTAACACCATCCCGACATTTGAAGGAAAATTTAGAAATGAAAGATTTAGTAGCAGTTCGAAATTTATTAGAGAAAAGATTAAAAGAAGGAGGAACAACCGTTTATGAGATCCCTCGTGATTCTATAAAAATTGATGAACTAACGATGAATGAGGCATTAAAACGAATTAATGATGTTGCGTTGGATTTAGTAAATCAAATTAAAATTACCGGTTCACCCACATTCAAAATTCCTAATCGATCCTCATCCAATATTATCTATGATGAAAAACAAGATTTATTATTATTAGGTCAAAAGACTACAAATAAATCACTATTAACCCTAACATCAGCTCAAGATAGCGCTCGTTTAATGAAAGTATTAGAAATTATCCATGAATTATTACGGAAAAAAAAGCATATGACTAAGCGTGAAGTCTATTATGGCGATGTTAATTTATTTCAAGACCAAAAATTTAGTGATGCAAGTATTGAAGATGCATCAACTTTGTTAAGAACTACTCGTAATTCCACAGGAATTGTTGCAAAAGCGCGAGGATCAGCAGTTGGAAGATTGCGTTTGAAGGACAGAAATGAAATTATTGATTTGGACGCTCAAGGTTCTGGTGCATGGTCTATTACACCTATGATTGATCAAGTTGAAGTTCTCGAATCAGACGCAGAATTTATTTTAGTTTTGGAAAAAGATGCTGCGATGATGCGTCTCATTGAGGAAAAATGGTGGCGAAAATATCCATGTATAGCTCTAACCGCTGAGGGAGTTGGAAATGTGGCTACACGAATGTTCTTAAAGAAAATAAACCGTGATCTACGACTGCCTACATTTAGTGTGGTTGATGCTGATCCTTATGGACACTATATATATTCGGTTTATATCCGTGGATCTAAACGTTTATCTTATGAAACGCCCTTTCTCGCTACACCCGATATGCATTTACTTGGTGTTCTTTCCCAAGATTTAGATGAATATGGTATTGATTACTCTTGCAGAATTCCTATGAATAAAATTGATATGAAACGCTTAGATGATATCCTAGCAGAACCTTATGTGCAAGCAAACAAACGTTGGAAAGAAGATTTGGAACTTATGAAAAAAACAAAAATGAAAGCAGAAATACAAGCTCTTTCTTCCCATGGAATAGAATATTTAACTGATACATATTTACCAAATAAACTATATTCAGGAGATTGGATATGAAAATCTTTCGCACGGATGATGGTCGCATTCTCCAACTAGTGGAAAAAGAAAAGATGCAAGATTGGGATGCAGAAATGCCTCTATTATTCATTGGAGTGATGAAGGACAAACGACTTCCTTTATATAAGAAAGTATATCCAAAAAAACTCATCTCACAAGTAGAAGCTTATCTTGATGATATATTAGAGAATGTTGCAATCCCAAAATTAATTAAGGCGCTTTCAAGCCCAAATACTGAAGAAAGAGTAAGAGTGGCTGAAAATCTCTTGGAAATTAGTAAATCAAATCCAGATCAACTTAAGATTGCGCTTCCTCACCTGGAAAGGACATCAAATGATAAGAATAAAAAAATTGCAAAATTAATCAAAGATACTATCAAAAATTATCAAAAAGCGCAACGACGGAAACAAACAGCCGCCAAAAGAAAGAAGCTAACTGAATTACGCAAGAAAATGGATGGAATTGATCGAAAATTTGCAGATGGTGAAATTTCTGATGAAGAATACTTACAAGAACAAAAGAACTATCTGAAGTTAAAACGAGAAATTGAAATCGCAGAATCACTCGATTAAGACTTTAAATCATAAATTGCCACTAACAACCTATGAAAATTTACCTCAAAAAAGGAGATATAAATTGCCACTAACAACCTATGAAAATTTACCTCAAAAAATACTATGCATCGATATTGGATTAGATAATTTAACTGATTTCGTCCGATGGACTCGTGCTAATACAAATATATTTCCCATGGATATTCAAGCAGGTCGGTCGATGGCTAAAGAAAATTTCTTTTTACAAATCGAAAAACCCGATCGTAGGATGGTTTTTATAAAAAAAAAGAAGATTGTTTTTCTGATAATGGCCGATGTCGAAATTCAATATCAAATGCTTGAAGCAATTTTAGAAGTAATAATAGAAGAATTTTTCAAATCATACGGTGCTATAATTGATAATTTCTTTTCAGGAATGACCAATATCTTTGAAGGATTTAAAACAACTATTTTAAGAAATATTGATGTTGCTCAAAAAGAACGTGTAAAATGGATTCAAAGTAGATGTTCAATCTGTAATACTAACTATTATATCTGTGTTCGCAAATCTTTAATTACAAATGCAAAAAGCTTTCCAGTTTCTCTTGTATTCAAACACGGAGGACATGGATTATTAATTTATCTCGATGCAAAATTTCGTACACGAGGGAGTGAATTCGTGGAAATAACGGGATGAAATTAAATATGTGATTA
>CAYRPF010000048.1:0-24204 GCA_964426185.1 uncultured archaeon
TAGGATCCCTGTTTAAGGTTAGGAATCTAGTTAAACGTTTAGGGCGGCTTCGAGACGGAATTGAACATTTTTTTGTTTAGTAAAATTATTTTATATTAAATGAATTGATTAATCATGGACAAAATCTTACCTAAATTCAAGTATCCTATGAATTTCCTCCCATGTGATGATTTAGAGTCGATTAGAGCATTTTACCATGACATTTTGGGCCTTAAAATTGCTTTAGAACAAGGTCCTTGTTTAATTTTCAAAGTCGGCGAGTCTCCGCATATTAGTTACTGGGGATTTTGCAGTCATTATACAGAAAAAATCGGAAATCCCTCAAAGGTGTGCTTAACTTTAGTAGTCAATTCTGAAAAGGAAGTAAATGAATGGTATGACTTTTTAACAGCCAAAAATGTTCAATGCACTAAAAAACCTGCGCAAAATATGCGATTTAAAATCTATCATGCATTCTTTTTGGATCCCGTCGGATATTCGGTAGAAATTCAATATTTTTATCCTGATGGTGAACCTTTATTTGTTTAGGTTATAATGGTGAGCATTATTGGCTTTTCGTGAAGAATTACTAAGTGAGGTTCCCGGCTTTAGCGATTGGATTGAAATTACCCCAATTACTAAAGGTTGGTCAATGGAATCTAAGTTTCGCGTGACAAATTCATCGGGACAGAATTTTTTAGTTCGATTATCAGATTTTGCTGAATACGAAACCAAAAAGGTGCAATATGAAGATATTAGTAAATTATCGATTCAAGATGTGAGATTCTCTCAACCGGTAGCTTTCGGTTTAACAAAATCCAAAAAATGTGTGTATACCATATTTAATTGGATTGACGGTAAAGATGCTTTAGATGTAATACCTATGCTTTCCAAGGCAGAACAATACAAACTGGGGCAGATTGCGGGTAGAACACTCCGAAAAATTCACGAAATTCCCGCACCCCCCGATCTTGAACCATGGTTTAGAAAATTTCGAAAAAAATTCTACTTTCGGCTTAAGCTCTATATCGATAACCCTATTAAATTTGATGAGAACGAACATCTCTTAAAATATCTTACAGAAAACTTAAATTTATTGAGATCTCGACCTCAAACTTTACAGCATGGAGACTTTCATTTAGGAAACATGGTGATTTGCACTGATAATAAAAATCAATCGGAATCTCAGTTGGGTTTAATAGATTTTAACAGATTAAGTTACGGAGATCCATGGGAGGAATTCGAACGGTCGATATTCACTGCACAAGTTAGCCCAGATTTTATAAATGGACAAATTCATGCCTATTTTAATGATAATGTTCCTGAATTATTTTTCCCAATAATGGCTGTTTATATTTCCTATAGCATAATAGCTTCTATTTCTTGGGCGGAACCGTTTGGATCTGAAGAAATTGAAAAAATGCTGGAGTTGGGAAACTCTGTGATAAGGAGTTATGATGGATTTCGAAGTGTTATCCCCGATTGGTATGAGCAACCAAAAACACTTGATTGAACATAAATGTCGACCGAATTGACTTTGGTATTGCAAAATTGGACCAAGATGACTTGATTAGCTGGTTTAAGAAGTTTTTTTACCATATTTTGGTGCTCTTAACCCAATAGAATTTTATGGGAAAAGCTTCAACTTCTTACTTATGGGTAAAGCTTTAATTTCGAAAAAATTCGGAAAGAAAAATTCAGGTCAAAAAATTTTTTTTTTTGCTTTTATATTTGTTTTAATTGTATCTCAACCAAATAACTCTCAAATTTTTCAATCTAGCGAAGATTTAAACCAAAAATCAGAAATAATAGAGAATGGGGATCATATTAACCTTAACATCAATAATCAAACTAAATCTCCATTTTCAATGCCAAAAATAACTACTCCATCAGCTGCTACTGAAAACATAGTTCAACTGAACGTTTCTCAATTTGATGTTCGGGAGGATATTGAAAGTATTACCCCAAAATCAGAGTTGAGTATTGATAATGAAAACTTAACTATTCAAATCCCTTCTGATTGGAACTTACTATCTCATGAGCTAAACATAAGTGCTTTATACAAACCATGGCAAATGTTGCTAGATCAGAATGTTACTTTATCAGATGTCACGGTTCCTCGATCTCCATGGTATTTTGCTTCGAGCAATCATCCAGATTTGATAAATTGGGGTTTATATGGTGATTATCAAAACCAGATGCTAAACATTATAGGTACTTCCGCTGGTGGTATTGGCACAACAATTCCCGATAGTGCGCTTGCGGATTGGTATCAATGGCTTCAGAAACCTGATCCCAACTTAACGATATATGAGCGGGAAAAGCTATCGAGCGGACAAGTTCAATATCCCTTGTATAATGAATTTACTTCCGAACCAGATTGGGGAAATACTCAAGTGAATAATGAAAGCGGTAATGCGTGGCAAAAAAATTTAGATAATCCTTTTGGCGGTAAAAGTGGAACCACAACTAAGGATCTATTTTACGATGATGTGGATGACCAACTTGGGGCATACATACATGCAGGTTCGAGCAATTTCACATTAGGAAATCCTTCAATCGGGTATCAAGTCAATTTCAGTGATCCAACAGCACCCGATTTCATTCCTAAGCAATTTATACTTTCATTTGCATGGAGTATCGTAGATTCTGATTATGAAGCTTCTGATAATTTATCGGTAATAGTCAAAGTGGACGGGCAATATATTGACGGAAGGTTTGATATCGATGGTAATTTTTATCCCAATGCAACTCAATGGTCGGTAGAAAACAGTATCAATAATTCAGAATATTTAGAGCATGATATGATCGTTCGCTCTTATGATATTACAAATTTAATCGATACCACCAAAGTTAACCATACTGTAGAATTCGGCATTTGGTTTGAAGGGATAAATGAAACAAATGATGAAGTTGAGGTTTATTTTGGAGGGATAGCTGTCGCAGCGGTGGAAGAAGATCAATATAAAATTGGGGATTTTGATTTTGATTTATCCATAGATTTTCCCGCAATAAAAGATGTGAGATATTGGTATCTATTTTCTTATTTCTCAGATGGGATTGATGATATTTTTGTGCCAATTGGATTACTTACCGATATTTTTGGATTAACTACTCAAGGGACAACTCGAATTCACTTGAATCTCACAACCAGATTGAAATATTTCCTAGATTCTGACACCTCACTCATGGCTTTGGGAATAATTAATGTCGGAGGTTCACGTCCAGCCCCTTCAAGTGACTTTTACGTTAGTTTTGACAATCTTTCACTTTCACCCTTTTACATGACCCAAAACTTCTCTAAAGCTGGATTCCAGATATATAACGGTACGGATTGGGAAGAAATAAATTCTAATCTCCTTAACCCGATTAACCCAATTATAAATCAAAATTTAACTCTACAATTTCGAACGACTAACAGCAGCTATAAGAATTCTATCTTAGCATTTGAAAGTTCTTTACGAATTACCCGCACCCGCATAAATGATAGCTACGCTTCTTATTACATTGATGATGTTCAGGCAGATATGATTCCAATTATTAATTGGAATGTGACATTCAACAATACAAATACATTTGAACAATACGCTAATAATGACTACTATAATTTCGATCCCGTTGAGTATAATTTCACAATTATTGATCTACCTGCATGGGATAATCTGGGTAATGCTTCCGAGGATTGGAATTGGATTTCGGGAAAAGATCCGCTCGGTAACATTCCGGATTATTCCAGTGCAGTTAGAAGGAATGGAACCAATAATTCGGGACTACTACAGAATGCAACTGTTCAAGATGCCACCAAACAAATGGGTGATGGGAATAATTCATGGTTTATTAATGGTACTTGGACTCTTCAATTTACATCTAAAAATTATATTGAATCTGTGGGAATTAGGCATATATCTGGAAGTTCTTCCCAATTTTATAGCGGTAATTCGACTATAATAACAGTAAATCGTACGGGACCAGGCGGTCTTATTGGAACTTATAATATCACAATCAAAAATGCAACTGGAGATATGATATCCGGTTTTCCACAATTTATCCAATCTTCTTCAAATGTATCCGATCCATGGATTGTTCAAGATTTTGGAGTTGGAAATTATCAGATTATCGGATTTTGGAATGATTCTGGGGCGTCTTCAGGTCAAATCACTCGGGTGGGGATAAAAATTTCCACGTTCGGGCTTTGGAGAAAATCCCAAGCTTCTCTGCTATTGGTTCCCGATCCTCTAAATTCAGGAGACAAAGGGTCTTTTTACTTAAACTTTTCTGAAATAGATGGAACACCAATCAGTGGAGCAGAAGATTATATTCAATTACATGTAAATTCAACTGATTCGATTTGGGGTTTGGATTGGCCACCGTATCAATCATTGGTGGAATCTGTAGTTGAAAATTCTAGTTTAAATGCGGAGGGGAATTATACATTAACTTTTAGAACCCGTTCAGTTCCAACGGGAAATTATTTAGTTTATATTAGAATACGAATGCCCTTCTATGAGTTTCAGCGCCTTGATAATGCTTGGATAAACATTTCTGGGTACGAGATAGATTTTGAATTTCTTTCAGGTGGTTTTAACATTTCAAGATATTTCGGTTATGTATTTTCCAACAATTTACCAATTGTAAACGATACCAGTCACTCAGTATTCGAAATAAAAATTACAAATCATACTAACGCTAATCCCTTGGAAAACGGAATTGTTTCTGGTACTTTTAATGGGTCTGAAAATGTGTTTTATGGGGAAGAAATCTATCGAGAAACTCAGAATGAAGCAGATAAGGGTAAATATCGTATCTATATTGATGGAACAGGACTTAACACCACAAATTTACCTGAATTTAATAATTACACTCTTACTTTAACGGTATCTGTGGATGGGTATAACTCTACCTACATGAAATTATCCACTCGAGTACTTCCCGTAATTACCCAATTAACAGCAGATGAATTAACTCCTACATACGAGGGAGGAGAATTCCAAGTTTATGTTTCCTATCAAAATTTTAATGACCCAGGATCTCCTCTTCCATTAAACAACGCCTCTATTGGTTGGTTTTTAAAGGATTACGGAACCAGCACTGTAATTACCTCAGGGACACTTGATTTTGTACTCTCAGGTGTTTATAAGGCATCAATTTTACTAAATACAGAATCCTATTATATCTCTCCTGGTCATTATTCGCTTGAAATCAACGCTACTCAACGAAATTGCGCAAATGCTACATGGCTTCAAACCGACATTGAAGTATTATCAAAGTACAACACTACTCTCCAAATTGCTGTTAATGATCTAATTCAAATTGGCTCAGACTTAAATATTAGGGTAAATTTAACGTATGAAAACGGTACAGTCTTCCAAAATACTGAAGTTTCTATTCAAATCAATTATACAGGAGAAGAACCATTTAATGTTGTTAGTGTGACTAATAATGAAGGAATTGCCAGTTATACTCAGACAGTTCCAACCCAATATGCTGAGAAAAATGTTTCGATTAAGGCGGTATATGCGGGAACTTCAGAAATACGCTCTAGCTCCGCGGTGATTTTAAATAAATATGTAAAAGGTAAAAATGCCGTAAACCTGACCATCCAATCTTCTTCAACAATTCAAGTGGGTTATACAGTCACCCTTACCGGCCAACTAACCATCGAAGGATTTGAACAATATACCGATATTTTTGTTACGATCGCAGCTTGGTATGATCGAGATAGTCAAAATCTCTTCTTCTTGCAGCAAGTTTATCCCAATACCGATGGCAGTTATCAATTTATTACTCCTGAAATAGAAGATGGTCATCAAGATATCACATTCTTCGTGGATTATGCAGGAACTGAAACCGAAGAGTATGCGAGTGATCAAATTGGACCGTTAACCGTTTTAGGAAAGTGGGAGACAAATTTTTCGATTTCAAATGTCAGTTCAAATATCCGAATTGGCCAAACAATTTCATTTGATATACAAGCAAGTTTTCTGAATGTATCATCTACTGAAACACTATATGGGGCATCATTTTTCATATATTTTGATTATCCAGGACAGCATTTAATCACCGAATATTATCTCGATGAATTCAACCATACCACAGTAGAATTTATCATTCCTCAAGATTGCGGCAGCTACCTAAATATTACGATTAATTATGCAGGAACTTCCAAAATTGCTCCCTTTTCTATAAGCACCCAATATTCAGTCTTGCCAAAGTGGAACATAACTCTTTCAATGCAAAATATTGATGGATTTACCCGAATTGGGCAAATAATTCAATTCAACATTACTGTTTCTTACGATAATTCCTCTGAATTCACCATGGATTTATTACAAGGGAACAAATTCTTTGTAATATATCAATACTTAGGTAGCAATCCGATTTTTACCGAAAATATCTTCTCAACATCAATTTATTATGAAATTTCTTACGAAATCCCTCAAGACTGTGGCAATTTATTAAATATGACATTGCTTTTTCAAGAAGATGATAAAATATTACTCTTTAATTATACATATACCATTCCTATCGCGCCTAAATGGGCGGTAACTCTGAATTTACAAGATATTTCTTCGATACTTAGAATTGGGCAAACTATTTCTATGAATATTTCGGTAGAAAATAATGAAACTGGATTTAATATGAATATGCTCCAAGGAAATAAATTTTTTGTGATTTATCAATATTTGGGCAGTAATCAAATCTTTACAGATTATATTTTTTCTACTTCCCAAGTTTATGAAATAGAATACTTAATTTCCCAAGATTGTGGATCTTTTTTGAATATAACACTTCTATTTCAAGGAGATGCATATTTTCAAGAATATAATCATACATTTACCTTAAATATTCTTCCAAAATGGTCTCCACACCTTCAAATTGATGATCTTCCAAACAACCTCAGACAAGGCCAAAGATTTGAAATTAATATTGTAGGAAACTTTACCGAAGGAAACAGTACCGCCCAGATTTCTGAAGTATCAATTTCAATTTCCATCACTTTCGGAAATATAATCAGCACATTCAATTTTACTTTTGACAAATCTGGTTTGATTTCATTTAATTATAGCATTCCAGTTGCTGATGCCCAAAATCTAGAAATCTCTCTAAATACAATTGAAACGCAAACAATTGGGGTTTTTCAAGCATTCATTTCAACCGAGATTCTACCGCAGATGGATACTCGTATAGTTATATTGGGAACTACCTTTCAACAAGATTACATAGGAGAATTTTCCATTAAAGCAAAACTACTAGACCAAGATGAGAACCCAGTTATAGGACAAAGATTGTGGTTTTTATTGAAAGATAGCAGTAATTCGATGATTACTAACAAAAGCGCTATAACTAATGAAGAAGGAATCGCAGTTACCGCCTTCCAAATTGATTCTGTGGGAGAATATTCCATTGAACCTGTCTTTACGGGAAAGTCAATATTTAAAGCAGCCTCGATTGCATCAAATACTGCCGAAATTTATTCTGTTCGGGTTATAAATGTATGGATTCAATTAATGGATAATATTATGCAGATTTCAATTGCTTTAGGGGCAATGATTGCCCTATCTGCTGTATACTATCGTGGATATTATATTCCAAAAAAGAAAAAACAAATTGCTGCCTTGATGGAGATGCACCAACGCTTTGTTGATATTGAAAACTTGCAATATTTAATGATCATTCATAAAAATACTGGATTATCCATATTTTCACAAGCTTTTACAGAAATACCAATCGACGAGAATCTCATTAGCGGTTTTCTCTCTGCAATTTCTTCTTTTGGAAAGGAAATCGGAGATAAAGTATCTCATTCTTCCGAAATCGGTTTTGAAAATGCAGCTCCTGCCTCAATTCCAGCTAAACCCGTGGGTTTAGAAGAATTAGCTTATAAACAATTTAAAATTGTGGTAATTGAGGGAGAATATATTCGAACGGCTGTGTTATTACTGAAATCCGCAAGTGTATCTTTAAAGAGTAAAATAAAAAATTTCAACCAAGCATTTGAAGCAGAAAATCAAGAATTACTAACTAACTGGTCTGGAAAACAACTTGATCCTGAACCAATAGTTAGAATAATTGAAATTTATCTGTTTGCGGATTTATTATATGAACATCGGTTAGCTCAGAGTAAAGTACCTCAATTTGTAAGAAGTTTAAACCGCAAATCTATTAAAAATTTAATCATCCAAGAGGCGGAAAACAAATTCAATAATTCATTTAAAGTTAGAGAGATGATTATTGCCTTAACTGCCTATGGTAAAAAAGATGTAGATACATTTAATGCTATTAATGAACTTCGTGAAGAAGGGATTGTATTCGCTATTAATTCTAGAACAAGGCAGCTGATTGAACAATTTAAACCACTGATTCAACCACTAACAAAAGAGCAAAGGCAGACTTTGATTGCTATTGGTAAGGGAATTCGTGATAATGCCAAAATTGAAAAAGAAACTAAGATTCCCCTAATTATTCCAGTGTTAACTGCATTACAGCGCATGGAATTAGTCACAGAGAACAATGATTTAACAGAACAAGGCGAAATAATTACAACTTTGCTTAGCTTAATTCCTGATATTTAAACTATTTGATGAATTAGAAGATTTCTCATTTTTCTTTTTTCATCTCACATTTTAACACACCAATATATCCAACAAAGGAGAATTTAGAATTTGAGTATTTAGGAATGAATATTGAAAGTTATGGTGAATAGTAATTGAGTCCAATATCGTCGGATTATTTTGACAGATGATACAGGCTCGAATTCGCTTCTCGATACTTTCGACCGTTTTCGGCCCTGTTAATACAAGAGAATTCGAAAGCAAACTATTTTTATGTTCTGCAAGATTATTTTGGATGTGTTTTAATGCGTAAAGATGTATAACTTCTCCTAACGCTGCGCTAACAGGAGTATCCAAATTGATCCTTGAATTTTAAAATTCATCAACTATTTTTTTTATTCATTATTCAATTGAAATCGATTTTCTGCTGATGCACGGATTTGATCTTCCTTAGATTTTAATTCCAACAAGTGAACGAAATATTTTTCATAATTTTCTTTTATGACGGGAAAAATAATACCCTGTTTAATTTCCTCCCATTGTTCTAAAGTGCGTAATCCATCAAAACCAAAAGAAATCATCCAAAAAGATGCGGGTGTTAAATTCATTTCATCAATCATTTGATACATATTTTGCAAAGTTGTTTGATCGATTTCAAATTTTGGGGATTCTTGGTCTAACGAGGCTAAATTATCTGTTAAAATAAAGAAATAAGCAGCTTCTTCATCTAAACATACAATTCCTGCGATTTTTCCTTTCGAAAATACGGGGTTGCCATAGATGTTTTGTGCGATCTCTAAGACACTATTAATGTTAGAATTCGTGAAAAATTGTAGAATTTTCGAGTTTCCAAAGTAACGAATTTCAATCCATTGTTCTTTTTCTAATTCTGGAAATTGCATATTTTCCCGCTTTTTTTGGTGGATGTCCATCAACTTTTGCAATTCTTCTGGTGGTAGTATTAATTCTGGTTCAAAAACATTTCTTTCAAACCCGTTCGCCTCAAAATCGCAAATTCCTAAGAATAAATGATTGTTATTTCGAATACGGATGAAGGCATTTTGCAGAAAAACTTCAAAATCTTCAAGGGATTCAATTTCCCTTTCTTGAAGTGCAACAAAATCTTCAAATTGATCGCTTAAATCAGAGTCTTTGTAAAATGTTCCCCACATTTGAGTACCTTTGATTTCAGGAACCATCCAGAGGTTTTTGCCCGTTCCAATACTTACAATGACTGTTGAACCCCCAATAGCCATTCCATCTTTTGATGCTTTTGAAATTAATGATAGTGGTGGATAATAAATCCGGCTCACTGCTTGATCTTCTTGAGCTAATTCATCTAATTGGGATAATGCTTTCAAGGATGCTTCTAAATCTTCAAACATTTCATTTTTGGACATTAATGAAGTGTTAATTAACTGCCCCGATTCTTTGCTAATTTCTTCCGAATATTGTTGTAATACTGTATCAATTTCATCAGGATTTATTATGACTTTACCTTCTTTATCGAATAACTGCAATTTTTCTGCAGATGGGCTGAAAATATCTTGATAATCTTCTCCAGTTTCTAAACTATCATCTTTATGAATTTCTTTTATTATTGGTTTAGAAAGATTCAGTTTGGGTTTTTCGAGTGAAATTTTCTCTAATGGAGTGGTTGTCTTATTTTCTTGTTGAAGGTTAGTGCTTTGGGGTGACTCATTAATTGTTGTGGGTTTTGAAGATGATTTAGCATCTTCATGGGATTCAGCACTCAAAATGGCACTGTAATTTGAAATTGTCGGTTTAGGTGATTGTTTTTCAAGTTTAAGAAGTTCCTCTGGACTTAATTTTCGTTTTTCTTCTTTTTCGGGGGGAATCATCGTTAAAAAGGGCGCAGGAAGTTCTATAGTCTGAACAGGAAGAGGTTTTTCAAAAATCATTGCTTGAAGGTATTGCTGGTATAATCTAACAGGTTTTGCATATTGAGGTAGCATTTCTACGGCTTTCCATATAATATTTCCATGAAAGCTTAAACTAAAAAGTGAATTAATTCCATAATTGAATTCAAATCCTGCTATTGGAAGAAATTCTTGCTTTTTCATTAAGTTGATTAAGATATCTCGCCCTCGCTTATCGAGTACCAAATTGTTTTGTTCTTTTTGCTTACTTATATTTTGGGAAAGAATTGTGAAATTTAATATATTCTCTTTAAGGCCAACAACACCATGCAAAGATCCATGAAAATATGAAGACAATTGAGCAATTTGGACTTGGTTTGAATGAAGAAAGCTAAAAAATTTTTCACCTACTCCCAAGAAATCTGTATTGATATAAAATTGGTCAAGAATTATGGGAGATTTAGATTGTTTATGATAATTTATAAGGAGATTGCTGAAATATTTCTTGCGTCGTTTAAAAAACCCCCAATCTTCCAAGATTTGAGAATCTAACGGTTGGTCGGTAAAAGTTAAAATACCCAGAAAGATGTAACCACGTGCCATAATATATCTCAAACCTTGAATGATTTGATCTCCCATTTTAAGAATTGACATGTTATCGAGATTCTCTGAAATAGAAATTTGAATACGATCTAATGGGACATTATTATGGTATTGGCTCCAAAAAGAAATCCAAACGGAAGGATAGATAATTTCTTGAACACACACCAAATTTTTATCTTGATCAACTGCAATCATAAGGGAATTAAGGCGAATAGAATTGATTTGCTCATTACTAAGATTAAACAATAACGGTGGTGGATAATATAATTTCACTAAACATCTCCTTCTTTAGACTTATTATATTTGTATTTCCTTAATAAATTCGGTATTGATCTTCCTTACTTTTTTGGACTATTAAGGCTTTCATATATTTTTGATATTTTTCAAGCACAATCTGCAAAGAATCATAAATCATTGCTCCTTTCCAATAAGGGTGATTTTTTAGTGATGATAATCCTAAGCTAATTTTAAACCAACAAAAAGGTGAGATATCAGAAGATTGGACATCTTCAAATAAGGTAGATAGTGTTTTTTGGTCTATTTCTCCAGAATTTTCTAAAATATTATCTGCAAGGGTATAAAAATAGGATGATTCTTGATCCACACATACAATTCCAGTAACGTATTTTCCGTGATAAATTGGGTTTTTTTGAATAGTTTCTGCAATATCTAAAATGCTTGGGAAACAATTAGGAAATGTAAAAATTCTTTTTCCTCTACCCTTCCACGTAATTTTTATATGATCGTCTTTTAATTTTGGAAATTTGCCTTGGCGAATTTTCAATCGATAGATTTCTTGTAATTGTTTCAAAATTCTATCTGGAATTTGAAGTTCATGAAATAAACTAAATTCAAAATTGTTTGCTTCTAGTTCCAACAAACCCAAAAATAATTCACTTCCATACATAATACGCTGAAATGTAGAAGTAAAAATATCCCGTAATTGAATAGGGTTTTCTAATTCAAAAAAATCTTGATCTTCTTGAATATCATAAAAAGTTTCTTCATCAAGTTCTTGAGACTCATCATCACAAAGGAATTCTCCCCATGATACGTTTTCTCGTAAATATGAGATACAACTTATGTTTTGACCCACATCGATTGATAATAAGCTCATTGCACCCCCTATTGGTGTAAAATTTGATCGAGCTTGTGAAAAAAGTAATTTTGGGGGATTGTAGAGAAAGCTTTCTTCCACACTACTCATTTGAAGCTCGTTTAATTTATTTAATGTTGCCATTATTTGTTCTAAATCATCTTCTATCTCTTCTTCCGTGAGTTTAGAAAAATCAATAGGTTTTCCCAAATCTTCATCAAGAATTTGCTCAATGCTTTTTTTTTCACGCCAGATAATTAGTGATCGGTGATAATCTTGGTAATCTTCAATAGCTTTTTTAAGTTCAGGTAAATCTTTAATTTCATCCCATCCATCTAGTGATTCCAATCCACTTACCCCCAAATCAATCTTAAACCATGAAATTGGAGCGGATAAAACACCTTTATTTAAAAGACGGAACATTTGGTTTAAATTCCGCCGATCAATATGAATTTGACTTCCATCGGTTTCTTTAAAAATAGTATCTGTTAGTATGATAAAATTTGCTGCACCTTGCGCCACAGCCACTATTCCTGTAACTGATCCTTCATATGGATATATCATGGCCGCAATTTCTGCCCAATCTTTTTTCTCAGATAAAGTAAAAAATTTTGATGCTTCCCCAAACCAATTAATTTCAACATATTCATTCAATCCCGAAATGCCCTTTTTTACATTAGGAAAAGTTCCTTCAAGACGGCTTTTTTTATAGAGGTTCAATAATCGGTCTTGATCTTCAATACTTAATTCCAATTCATCAAATACCGTAGATTCAAACGCATTTCCTTCAAAACTCGCAGTTCCAAAAAATATTAATCCCCGTGTGCGGATACTATCAAGTGTAAAAATTATTCTTTCTGCTAACACGCGAGGATCATATAATGCATCGGAATCTTCATACTTTACGTTAATTTTTTCAATTTGATCTGCAATAGCAGGATTATCTTTCCAAAATTCACCCAATGATAGTTCATCGAAAACAGAGGTGATATTGATAAAATCCTTTTCTTCTGTTATCGCTAAAATTGTCCTAGCTCCAGCCAATTCTACTGAAAATTTATCCCCCTTTGGGAGTAAAGCCGCAGGTGGATTGTACAATCTCATTCTTAATGCTCCAGTTCATGAAATAACTAAAGATCGATTAAATCATAGTCAAGATCTAAACTATGAAGGATAATTTTCACTTCTTCGGATTCTTTATCCTTTAAAATAAATGGAAGTGCACTAAAATTCCTAAAATCGGGAGTTATTATTCGGATCGTATGAATTTGTTCTGAATTTTCCTTAGGGTCTGTTATAAAAATCACAGATAATTTTCCTTGGGGAGCTTCAATTGAAGAGATAACGGTTTGATTAGGAGGAAACAAGCCTTCTAAAGATTGAGTGGGAGGAACTTGGAGCATATAGTTTGATAAACCTTTCAGTAATCCAAGAATTATTTTTAAAGATTGCTCAATTTCATATCGACGAACCATACATCGAGCAAAAGAATCCCCTTGAGATGATCCCACAATTTCCCAACTTTGTGCTACACTTCCTTGAAGATAAGATAAATAGGGATTGGATTTACGTGTATCAATAAGAACGGAACTTGCCCGTAAAGAAGGACCGGTCAATCCCCAAAGTAAAGCGTTTGAATCAGAAATTTTGCCAATTTTACGTAAATAGACATATACTGTATTGAGATTGGTAAATTTGTGCAGTAAGCTGTGGATTTTTTGTGAAATTTCAGTTATTTGTTTCCAGTAATTTTGAGCTTCATCAGTTGGGAGATCTTTTACGGATCCTAATGAAATTGTATTGAAAAGATATGGGTGGCCAAAATATTTTTCATTCAATTTTTCAATTTTACCAATAACATTTTTGAAACGGTGGGCAAATATGTTTAAATTCAATAATGCGGATAAATTTGCAAACCAAATGAGATGAGAGCGAATTCGTTCTAATTCTGCTAATAGAGTCCGGATATGACTTACCTTATTGACAATATCAATTCCTTTGATTTTTTCCAAATTTAGAAGGAAACCTAAAGTTAAATGGACATTGCTAAAAGGAGAAACCTCTTGTAAAATTGATAAGAAATCGATAATTTTACTTGCATTTTCTAATTTCGGTTGAATTTTTTTATACTTCCATCCGGTTTGCAGAGAAACCGAGCGAATCAACCCCGATTTTGGATTCCGTGAAATTAAGTGATAATGATACTTCTGATGGATTTGGTCAAAGATTCCTCGTAAGTACGGCGCGTGTTTAATCTTTTGGCTCTCAAATTCTAAAGGAACATGCATTATCGATTGTGAAATATCAGATACATGGTTTTGGGGAATAAAATTTAATCCTAAACGATGGAATATATTCATTTCATAATATTTTGATGGGGGAATAAGTGATTGTATCGAAGAATGTTCTATTTTTTTATCGATTGAGACATATATTATGATTTCGGAATTCTGACGAAATTCTCCTTGAGAATACATATAAAATAATTCAATATTTGCGTTTCCATCAGCACCAAAAATCCCTTCTAATTGATAACCTAAATTCAGCATTAATTGGGTTGTTTTGTTTATTTGCTTCGTGGAAATTTGGAATATTGGTATATGATCGTAGTTAGAAAATTCTTGTTTTAATAAATCAACCCCAAGAATGTGTTCTAATTCTTCAAGCAATTGATTTTGATCCAATTGGAACGATCTTGCAGGAAACTTTAACAATTCATCAGCATTTGAGAGATTTTCGCCCTCATTATGATCCCCCGTAGCATCCATATTTTATACCTCTGTGGAATTCATTTTGATGTTAAATAAAAAATGCTTACTTTGGATAACATTCAAAATTTTACCATCAAAAATTATTTTCTTGATTTTAAGTAGAACGATCAACCCTATAAAACTTAAGATTTCTGTAGAAATTACAACTGGATTGTGAATTAATGTATTGAACCATTCTTGAAAAGTGCTATGGTAAATTTTAAATGGTACAAAAGGCCATAACCATGGAATTTCTGGAATATCCAAGAGCAAATGAATAAAAATCCCCATTGCTGTCGATGTAGTGATAGATCGGATAGGTTTGTAAAAAAAAAATACCCCTATTAAAACAATCCAAAGTAGAGGTGCATGAGCTACTCCTCTCCCGCTGAAAATATCTGGAAAAGTTAAGGAAAGAGGTTTGTCAATTAGATCTGGTAGCAATCCGCCTAGAACCAGCCAGAAACGCGAAATCTTCCGCTCGAATTCCTTGTTTTTTAGAATAATTAATTCTAATATTAATAATGGAACGAAAATATGAGTTAAAACGAACATTGTTTATTATTCTCCTATATTATCACTAAAAAAGCGAGAAAGAACATCCCAACAAGTAAACTTGCAAATCCCAAAGCATTCAGTACCATCCGCATGATTGAACGGTCCAATTCGATCCACCATCCCATTTTTTTCAGAGATTTTTCTAAATTAAAAACGGAAACTTGATCCTTTTGTTGGTCTAAGCTATTTAGCTTTTTTATAACATCGATATTCATGTCAGGATGAAGTGCTTTGAGAATTGACAATTTTGCACAGAGTTGAACTGCAGCAATAGAACTTCCAGAAAACTCTGCTTTATCATTAATTTTACCATAATCATAGAAAATCGGTTGAATTCTACTTTTTTTCCCATTGTTTGGATTATTACGGCTAGAATAAAATGCGATTTGTTTTTGTGAGTTAATTGCACCCACGGATAAAACATTCAGTAATTTGGCAGGATATCCCATTGATTTAGCTTCTGGTCCAAAATTTCCCGCAGCGCAAACAATAATTATATTCATCTGAACAAGTTTTTCAATTAAAGGGAAAAATAATGTGTCATATCCTTCTACAGGTCCAGTAGAAGCGGGAATTAGTACAAATTGTAGTTGATTCTCTTCTTTTTGGGATACTGTATCTTCATACAATACTTCCAATAATAACAATAACTTCGACAAATTTGCACATCCATATTGATCAAATAGTTTGTAACTATGGAGAATTATTTGAGGACGGGAAATTGACAGCGAATTCTGGCTTGATTCATTATTTGAATTAAATAAAATCTTTCTTGATAGTAGTTGAGTAATGTAGGTACCATGACCATTCAAATCTTCCGATGATTCGTTTGTAGTATTAATTTTGTGAATGACTTGGATATTGGGATGTTGTTCGTTTTTATTTATGCCCGTATCAAACAGTGCGATGGAAATTTTCCTTTTTTCTAAAAATGGAAGAATTTGCTGATATTGTTTTGGTTCTGAAGGTGATGAAGGTTCAGCTTCTTCATTACATAAATATAAAGGCAGATCCCAATATATGTTTGAAATTTTTGGATATTTCATTAAATTTTTTATTTTTTCAAATGGAATTTTGACAGAAATCCAGTTTTTTCCCGATATGCTTGTATCTTCAATGTTAATCTTATTTTCTTCTAATATATTTTTAATTTCTTTAAATATTTGATTATTCCCACTTGAAGCTTGAAATTGAACAATAGATTTTATAGGTTGCCGATAGAATGCTTGTAAAGATTCCTTGTTACCTGGTAAATACTTGTTTTTTAAGCAAAATTGCATAAATAGATGTTTTTGCTGTTGAATGATTTGGAATCTTCGGGCTACATCCATGCTATTCTAATAAAATATTGATTACCATAAAAGTTAACTCACTTCGGTATCCTTTTTTTATGTGTTCAATTACATTGTTTAATGGCCGAAAAAATTGATTTTCTCATTATTGGAGGGGGAATTTCTGGATTATCCGCGGCACTGGAGTTACAAAGGTATGGTAATGTTTTAATCATTGTAAAAAAATCCATTCATGATTCCAATACTTTTTTTGCTGCGGGAGGAATTGCGGCTTCCGGACCTTGGAGTAAGGACTATGAAGGTCATATCAAAGATACCCTTCTTGCCGGGGACGGTTTGTGTAATGAAAAGGTTGTTCGTGAAATTATTCAGAAAGGTACTGAAAGAGTACAGGATTTAATTTCATGGGGAATGAACTTTGATCTCAAAGAACCTGGAAAACTTGACTTGGGAAGAGAAGGAGGCCATCATGAAAGACGAGTACTTCATTTTGGAGATTTAACCGGAAGAGAAACTTTAAAAACATTGATAAAGCAGGTTAAGAAATTTTCTAATATTGAAATTCGAGAAAATCAAATCGCTGTTAATCTTATTGAAATCTCTGGATCTTGTGTGGGTGCTTATGTACTAAATAATGATACTGGAGAAATTTATGTCGTTCAAGCGAAAAGCACCATTCTAGCAACAGGGGGGATCGGTAAGGTCTATTTATATACTAGTAATCCAGATGTTGCCTCCGGAGATGGGATAGCCATGGCTTCCCGTATTGGAGCTGAGATCATCAATATGGAAATGGTACAATTTCATCCCACTTGCCTATATCATCCATTAGCAAAAAATGCTCTAATAACTGAAGCCATCCGTGGTGAAGGTGCCATTCTCACCGACATCAGGGGCAATCGGTTCATGGAGAAAATTCATCCTCTAAAGGAATTAGCTCCTCGTGATGTTGTTGCTCGTGCAATTGACAGCGTCTTAAAAGAAACTGGAGATGACTACGTTTTATTAGATATTTCCTTTAAAGATTCAGATACTCTAAAAAAGCGATTTCCAGGAGTGTATAAAACGTGTTTGAAATATGGTATTGATTTTACAAAAGAACCAATTCCGGTGGTTCCCGCAGCCCATTATTGTTGTGGGGGTATTAAAGCATGCATCACTGGTCAGACTAATGTTCCCCATTTGTTTGCAGTAGGGGAATGTGCTTGTACAGGATTCCATGGGGCAAATCGTCTCGCAAGCAACTCACTTTTGGAAGGATTGGTCTGTGGTCATGAATGTGGTAAGTTTGTGGGAAAAGAATATAGAAATCGGCCAATACCCCAGTTAGATATTCCTGAATGGTCGGAAGAAGGTATAACTAATTCAAAAGAGGCTTTCGTAATTACTCTCAATTGGAATGAAATTCGGCAAACCATGCAATATTATGCTTCTATTGTACGGACAAATAGCTATTTACTGCGGGCACGCCATCGTATTTCCTTAATTCATGAAGAAGTGGATAATTATTATTGGAATTTTAAAATATCCAGCGATTTAATCGAACTAAGAAATTTGCTTACCGTTGCAAGATTAATTGTAGAGAGTGCCTTGGCGCGTAAGGAAAGTCGCGGAGCACATTATAATCTTGATTACCCAAAGAAAGCCACTATTGTTAAAAATACTTTGATTAAACGGTATTGGTAAATTCCTCTCTTTATAAATGATACAAAAGCTTTAAATTATAATTCTTTCTATATGGATTCAGAGATAAAATTAGTGAAAGAAATGGCGCAAAATATGGAAGATACTTCTTATTCTCAAATAGTTAGAATTAAAGAAAAACAAAAACCCGAAAAAAAGCGAAAAATTGCATCATTTATAGCAATCATATTTAGTATAGCTGTTATATATTTTAGTACAGTAAATGTGAACTTTATTTGGTTCTCCCTTTTACTGGTTCCTATATTGATTTTCATTCGAGGTCAAAATACTGAAGGTGAATTAGACAAATCTTTTATTGCTTTTTTGGGTTATAATCTAAAAGAATGGGGGAAATTTTTTGCATTAGCTGTAGTATTTGTAATAGGATGCCTTCTCTCTCAAATAATAGGACCTTTAGGGCTTCTCATTACCATAGTTTCTTGTTATATTTGTATGAGAATCTTTAATTTTTTCCGTGTCAATAAAGAGCTCAAAGATTATTTACAAAATAAGAGAAGTATTGGAGAAAATTAATCTTTTCTTCAATAAGCACTAATAGTAATGTTATTTATTTGCATTGCAATAATCCCAAAATGCAAGTTCGGCCGGTGTGAGTTGGGTATTTTTTCTTTTTACCAAATAAAACTTCCGCTTTATTTTTTTCAGCGAGGGGTGCTCTACAGGAAGGATTTTAGCATCTTTTCCTAAGGAGTTTAAAGAATAACTGCTCAATGCAGATAAAGCATTGCTGTTTTCCACCGCATGAATAATTGCAGTATTATTATGTAGTTCCAAACTAGGTATTATCCGTTCTCGAACAGGACACTCTTGTAAGAAAATTTCTCGAGTTGCAGAGCCTTTTTCCCTAAAAATCCATGGACATTCCAATAATAATTCATAAATGTGAGGATTTGATCTATAATACCCCATTTTCTCTATTTTTTCAAAGATTGGATGGTTTCTACGGGCAATAATCCGTATTTCATCTTCTCCTATGATTTTATAATCCAAATCACGTAATTCTAACCCATCAATATTTCCCACCGCGCAGAACCGGGTTTTATCGCTGAATAATTGGGTGATTGAGCGCTTTGTATTCGATATTTTTATTTGAAACATATATTCTGGATGTTTTTTCTGGAAATGCATAAATAACTTTGGGAGTAGATATTCCCCTGGAATCGATGAAGATGCCACGAATATGTATATTTGAGATCTTTCTGAAATTTTTTCTAGTTCCTTTACTAATTGAGAAAGATGTTTAAGTAGATTTTCGCTAAATACCATTACTGAGTTCCCTTCTGGTTTTAATGTAAAAGTTCGAGAAGTTCTATCAAATAATTTTAAATTGCCAAATGCGCGTTCAATTTCTTTAATTCGATGAGATACTGCACTTTGGGTAATTCCACGATTTTTAGCGGTTTTAGAAAAAGAGCTTGTAGAAATTAAATCCAATAGGGTGTAAAAATCTTCTATACGGAGATCTCTAATGGATTTCGGTATTTCATTAGAAATGATCATAGTAATACAAAAGATGGGTTTTATTAATTTTTTTCATGGATCAAGAAAAATTTTTCATATATATATAAATTTTTATCTTTCATGAGCTCAATTGATGGATGTTTATCTGCAATACTTTACGTTTATATGCTATTTTGTACTATTTTCTTCCATGAATGATCTCAATAAAGAATCATTTTTAAAACGATTAATTCGTTCACCTATTTTTTTAGGCTTTTTAATTGGGATTCTCTCTGCAGTTCTTCAAGCATTTCTTTTTGCGGCAGGTGGACCAGAAGCATACGGATTTTGCGTAGCTTGTCATACTCGAGATTTAGTCAATGACATTGTGAATTCAATCTTTGGAATATCTTTAACGGTTGCTCCTTTCTCCGCAGCTGCTTACGCTCCTGTTCTGAGTATTATTGGAGTGATGATCGGTTCATTTATTGCCTCAAGATCTAACCGGGAATTTCGCCTTAAAAAAAGCAACTGGTCAAGTGCTGTATTATATTTCTTTAGTGGCATTGCTGTATTGATTTTTGCCCTTCTTTTAGGTGGTTGTCCTTACCGCGCCGCTTTAAGATTTGCTTATGGTGATTTTGTTGCATTAATCGGAATACTCGCGATGGCTTTTGGTGTTTTTGTGGGTACTCGAATTGTGCTGGCAAAAATGAAAAAACAGCTAAAGGAGGAAGATATTTAATGATTTTCCAAAGCATTTTTACTGGAACAACCGTTTTAATCATGGTTCCCATCTTTACGTTATTCATGGGAATAATTATTGGATATCTTGCACAACAATCAGGATTTTGTTCCATAGGAGGGATGAGGGATCTATTCTTATTCAAACAAACTCGGCTTTTCTTTGGTTATATGACATTAATTACTTCAGCATTTATTGGGTACTTAATATTCTCCCTAATTTTAAAGTCAGCTTTTCCAAATTTTTACTGGGCTGCAAATAAAGGATTTTTCACACCCATTCCCGGTGCACCAGGTGGTTTAGAAAATTGGGTATATATTATTTTAGCAATTATAGGTGGTTTTGGTTTAGGTTTGTTGGGTGTTATGGTAGGGGGATGCCCCTTACGTCAAATAGTAATGGCTTTTGAAGGTAGTGTGAAATCTCTTTATTTTATTTTAGGCATGATGGTCGGCGCAATTCTATTTCATTTGTTCATAGCCCCATGGGTTGTATCTCTTTTTTAAGCATTTTTTTATTTTTTAGTAGCGAAAATAATAAAATACATACTAGGTAGAGAAAAATAATGGCGAATTATGAATTGGATATTACCGGGAAAATTTGTCCTTTTTGTTTATTGATTGTGAAGCAAAAATTGGAAGATATTGCATCTGGTGACACATTGGTGGTAAAATGCGATCATCCTCCAGCAGCAACCAAAACAATTCCACGAGCAATGAAAAAGGACAAAAACAAATGCATAACAAAAAAAATTGAGTCTGGATTATGGGAATTGACAATAATCAAAAAATAAATTTAAAAGATCTGAGAGTGATGCGCCGTTTTTTATTTTTATTTTGTAATTCAGTGTCAAATTCTCGTTGGCATTTGTTGCAAGAGCTAATTGCTGAATCAAATAAACTTTCATCGAATTATTGTTGTTATCTTTTTATCTCTGGAGAAGCTCTTTTCGAAATATATAATTCCCGTTGGAAAAATTTTGTTAAATTTCTTTCTCAGCAAACCAAGCCATCTCTTATTTTAGTATTTGATGGTTGGGAAGCAAAAATCAGAGGGATAAATATAGATAAAAGCATGTCAGTTCAAAATTCGGATTCAATCAATCAATATTTTAAGAATATTTTAATTTTTCAAGATTCTCCGTTAGATTTCTGGCACCATTTAGTAAAAATCAGTTTTTCACAAATGGAAGAAGAATCACTCTCCATAGATGGAAAATCTCAAAGGGGGGCCTTTTTCCAACTAGAAGGACCTTATATGAGTAGAACTTCCGTCTATGCTCTTAGATTTCTCCAAGCCGTGCTTGATTATGGAAAGAATCCGGCGCTCTATGTCTATTTGGATGGATTACATCTTTTCCATAAAAGGCAACATCCATCAGAATTTGAAAATATCGGAGAATCCTTGATTAAAATAACCAATCAATGCAGGAATGCTGGCCTTTCTGAAGAAATTTTGGGGTGTTCACGTTGCGCAGTCGCCCGTGGGTATAGTTCCATTACTCCAGAAGGACAATTCATACCTCTAAACACTATTGAATCGGCAAAAATCGTAAATCTAAACGAGATTATTGAGCGATTAAACTCCATTGCTCCTATATATTCGCCAAATTCTGGCTTTCTCCTTAATTCTTCCCGAAAAAGCAATCAGAAAGAATCAAAATTCGAAAAGATTCGATCTTTGCTGATAGTAATTTCTCATTCTCCTTATCATTCTGAATGGGCATTCGGGGGAATATCGCTGGCAGTAGCTTGTGCTAATAATGGGATCGAAACAAAAGTTCTATTTCAAGATGCTGGTGTGCTCTTATTTAGTGAATTTCTGCAAATGAATATTTTAAGTTCATCCCATTTTCCTAATTCAGAATATTTGTTTAATCTAAAAGATATCATCGAAGTCACTTGCGATATGGAAAATTTGGAATACTATATAGATGGAACCTCCGAAAAAGCAAAAATTTTATCATTTAATAACCTAACTGAGAGTGTTTCGGTTCTTTTTGATTCAAATTTCGGACAATTATTTCAATCAATGGAAGAAAAGTGTAATTCAAATCGTTCAAATGGAGTAAATAGGATTCTTTTTTTCTAACCTGAGATTAAATATATTAGGAGCGATTAGCATGGAAAAAGAAACAATTATTCCTGATTTTTCCCATCTTACTTGCACAAACTTGATGATTAAACTTAAAATACTTTCAAAAAGGATGAAATCAGGAGAAATTTTAGAATTCTATTCCACGCGTGAACAGCTTGCAAACATTAAAAAACCATTTTCAAAATTACCCTTTCAATTAGAGATTTTTTCAACTAAAAATCATCTTTTTCACATTAAAATCTCCTATAAATAATATAAAATCATAATCAACTAGTAGAGCTCCTGATAATATGAAGGACATAGAAGATAAGTCGATTATCACTCTGATAGATCAATTTTCCCATAATCAGAGAGTATATTTTCTCTTTTCTCTGAAGGGTAATTCTCACGATTTTCTATATTTAACCCATTTCACCCAACCTATTACTGCTCTTTTTTTTGGAACTGGTTTTGCTGAATTTTTAAAAGATTTTGATTGTAATGCTTCAGAATGCCTTGAATGTGAGTTAGGCACACGAATATTGGGTGGAGTATCAATTGATCATGATTCACAAGTGGAATTTAACTTATCGAAAAAGGATGCAAATAAAATCTTAGTTGCTTTAAAAGATGCTGTTGCAACAGAATTTCATCAATATTTCAAGGAATTTAGTTGAATTTTGATGAAAGAAAAGGAAAATTTAAAATTGATTCTGTTTTTTTTACCACAAGAGATTTTCCTCGGCATTAAAGCGATAAAAAATCGGAAGTTTGGTGAGATTAATGAAATCCAGCGAAGAAATATATAAAGAAGCCACCAGCGCTTTTAAAGAATTCCAAGAATTTAATCCTTCTGCCATGAACGGATTTCTAAAGTATGTACATTCTTCCAATAAAGATGGCGCTTTAAGTGCAAAGATCAAACAAATTATCTTGGTATCAGTTGCGATTACAAAGCGTTGTGAATGGTGCATAGTGTATCATACAAGAAAGGCTCTAGAATTAGGTGCATCCCGTGAAGAATTAATAGAAGCATGTCTTGTTACCAGTGTAATGGATGGTGGACCAACAATGATGCACTCACAATTAGTTTTTCAGACTATTGATGAATATCAGAGAGAACAGGAATTACTCATTCAGACTATCGAAGAAAATTGATTTCTTATATTCATAATATTTATATTACTCTCCAATCAATTGCCTTAAGCCCGTTTTTTACTAAATACTCATTTGTTCGGGAAAAGCATTTTGAACCGAAAAAACCTCTATATGCTGCCAAAGGGCTGGGATGTGGGGTTTCTATTCTAAGATGATTTGGATTGCTAATGTATTTATGATATTTTTGAGCATTATTCCCCCATAAAATAAACACACAATGGGATTTTGTAAAACTTCTTGCATTAATAACTTCCATCCAATTCTTTGGTGGGAATTTGATTTTCCTTGTTCCACTGTCAAAGCAGTGCTCAAAAGTAAAACACCTTCTTGCGCCCAATGTTCCAAATTGCCATGCTGGGCTTTGATTCCTA
>CAYRPF010000049.1:0-13638 GCA_964426185.1 uncultured archaeon
TCAACTTGAGTAATTTCTTCATCGTTTTTACTTAAGCGAATAATGTGGTGAGCGTATTCTTCAAATGTATCGTCGTGCGAAATCACAAAAATTTGCTCAAATCCATGTATATTCTGAATACTCTGCGCTAAGTTTCTTCGAGTTTCTTCATCTAAGTTAGTTGTGGGCTCATCGAAAAAGGCAAAATCAATTTGAGTTAATATTTTCAATATCGAAAGTCGAATGGCTAATGCTACAACCATTTGTTCACCACCTGACAATTGTGAAAATCTGCGCTGCGAAATTTTTTCGCTACGCAAAATTACATCATAATCTTCTTGCCATTCAATTATATAATTTGTATTATTTTTAATTTGACAGAATATGGCAGTAGCAGTTTGATTAATACTGGAAATTAAAGCTTCAGTGATCTTAGGCCCAGCTTCTTTAAACCAAATTCGTAATTGTTCACAGAAATTCTCAATTTCTTCTAAATGATCAAGCTTTGCACTCAATTCTTTCAATTTTTTCTCCTTTTCATACATTTTTGTTAATTTTGAGTTTATCTCAAGCATTTCTTGATTCAAGTGTTTTTTTTCTTCTTTCTTCTGAATAAGCATGGTTTGTACGCGATCTAGCTTTTCTTTAAGTTCATCGTGTTTTCTTTGGTCAAAAGCCTTTGATTTTTCTAAAAAACTCTCATTTAACGATTTTAATTGAATTTGAGCTTCGGTTAGAAATTTTTGATTTTCTAAGAATTTTTTCCTATTTTCAGGGAGTGTTGCAGCTTGTTGTTGATATTTTTGATACTGCTCATAATGTGGTCTTAAACTATCCATGGATTCTTGAATTTTTATCTGTATGTCTTCTAAATTATCCCCTTTTTTGACATCCTCAAGCAATTTATTTGTCGTTTTTGTTATTTGGATAATTTCTTGAGATACTTGATATGCTTGTGCTTGTTTTTGGACTAGTTCCTTCTCAACTTTTAGAGAAACAAAATTGTATCGCTCGGAATCTTGTTTTAATGGCTCCTGTTTGGTTAGAATATCTTTTAATTTAGATTGAAGCTGCACTTTTTGAGATGTTTTTTGTTCTAGTTCACCTTTTTCTTTTCGTTTTTGTTCCAGTTGCGAAAGTTGTTCTTTATACTTACTAATAAGGGTAACGATTTCTTCTTTTTCTTTTTGTAATTTAGGTTTATTTTTTAGCGTTTTTCTGTGAGATTCCAAGGTTTTGGTCAATTTTTCAATTGCTGCTAAATGATTATTGATTTTCTCTTGTAAGTAAGTAGGTAAGTCCTTGACAGGGTTATGATAAGGTTGATCACAAAGGGGACAAACTCCACTATTTGCTTGTTCAACAAACATTTTTAATTCCGATATTTGGTTTCGACGAATATGAATATTAATTCGGACTTTATTTGATTCTTCTTCAATATCTTGGATTTGATCTAAAAGATTACTGATTTCTTCATATTTTTTCTGAGCATTTTGCCAAGCTATCGAAATTTTTTTATATTGAGACAATTCTTGGTCAATTTTTTGAATTTGGCGTTCGAATTCGTTAATTCTGTCTAATTTAATTCTTATTTCTTCTGCATTCGTCGTTAAGGTACAAAAATGTTTATAAGATTGCTCTAAATTAGGTATTTCTTTTTTAAGAGCTTCAATTTCATTAATCTCATCAGTAATTTGATTATATTTGCTCTGCAAGGTTGCGAGTTTCCTTTCTTCGATTGCTAATTTATCTTTAATTTGAAACCATGCATGCAATTTTTGACCTATTTCTTTAAAATCTTTTTCTAATTGAATATATTTTATGAATCCTTCTTGATTTTCTTTGCAAATCTTTTCCGCAGTCTGAGCTTCTTGCATTTTTTTTTGAAGTTCAGAATTCATATCTTGAAGTCCATTAATTTTTTCTTGCTTAATCTCTATTTCTTTTTGAGATTTTTTAATTTCTTCACTTAATTTTTCGAGTTTATCAAATTCTCCATGAATTTTACTCCATTCTGATGTAAGCTGTTTTAGATCTGAAGAAATTTTTACCACTTTTTGGGAATAAGTTTTCTTTTTTGCAAGTAATTCTGGCATTATGGATAATTCTCCTTCTAAACCGCTTTTTTGGTTTTTAGTAGATTGAATTTTTTCTTGAATCTCTCTTAGAGTGGGAAGAAAATTCTTGAATAGCTGAGAATATACGTCTACATTGAGCAAAGGTGCAAAAATCTCAGCCCGACCAGATGGAGCTCGTAGAAAAGGTTCTGTAAAAGTACCTTGTCGAACGCCAATTCCATTTTCAAAGATTGCTTTCAAATGCAAATCCTTGCGTATTCCAAGCATAGTATGAACCCATTCGTGGAAACTACTAAGCGAATTAATTTCCTTTAATTTTAAGCTTGTTTGAGTATGAGTTATTGAAAATTCATTCTTCTTTTTTCCGATTGTACGGTGAATTAAATATTCTTCTCCATCACGCGCCAAAATCCATAATTTAACTTCTCCAAAATTCTCTGATGCTCCAATTCTAACATATTGTTTCATATTTTTTCCAGGCAAGTAATCAAATAATACATAGCCTATCATTTGTAGGACAGTTGACTTTCCAGCGCCATTATCTCCCATTAATGAATTTATTCCTGGTTTGAAGGTAATTGTTGAATTTTTATGAGTGGTAATATTGATCAATTGAATTTTTTCAATCATATTAAGCACCTCTCTTCTTTTTTATGAACGAATCAATATTTTCATCCATTTGTTCTTCGATATCTTCATCTAAATCATCTTCTCTATCTAAATCACCTTCTTCTGAAGTAAACAAATGATCTATAAGAGAATTTTGTTTTTTTGATTTGGTTTTAGTTGCTTTTTTACTTTTTTTTCTGGGGTTGGATTTCTTTGAAGATAATTTTTGAGGTACGAAATCCGCTAAAGTTTTCCGTTGTTTATCATCAATAATTGAATCTTTATTATTAGAAAAAGTCGATCTCCACCATAATTCTATAATTTGTAAGACAGAATTTCCACCTTTTCTCGATAATAAAGATGGTTTTAAGTCTTTCATCAATTTTACTATTTGATCGGTGTAAATCTGGTAATCTGGATGCATATTTATCATTTGGGTTAAGATTTCCGTTTCAATATCATCGATAGTACGCTGTTCGGCATTGGAAATCGAAATATCATCTAACTCCGAGGTCAATCCTTGAATAAAAATGCGTACATCAAAAATTTTGAATGTTTTTAATAACTCTTCTCGTAATCGGCTGAAATTTACTTCTAATTTCGAAAACATAATACGTCCAAAAATTGAAACATAGATGAATGGTAAATTTAAATCCCGTAAATTTAATCCCTCACGATTACCACCTACTAATTCTTCAAAACCTTGCTTTTTCATTTGAATTATAACATAATCGATTAAATCTTCAAAGTTAGCAAGGAGAACACCTTCAATATCCATTTTGACGTTGTAAAATGCTCGATTTGGTAAAGTAGAAGAGTCTTCATTTTTTCCGTTTTCAAATTCAATCAGTTCTATTTTTTGATTTATAGGGTCTTTCCCAGAAATTTCTACCAAAAACACCCCTCTTCGAAAAGGATTTCCATCATCTCCATATAATTCTTTAGGTGCATTGATTTCAGTTGAACCTGGATTAAATATCCAAGGAGATTCTTCTGGAAGAGCATAACTTTTATGGTAGTGACCTAAAGCTAAGTAATCTATTTTTTCGTGCAAACTTTCCAGTGTTGGGGACATTTCTACACCTAATCGTCCTTTTACTTGCCCAGTAATTCCGAAATGCATCATCAGAATGTTATAGGTGGATTCATCTACAGTGAGTGAATTGTAAATTTTCGGGATCAGATCTTGAGTAATTGACCCATAATTCGGAATTCCATAAATCTTTGCATCGCCTATAGTTATTACATTTCCTTTTTTCGATTTTTTTGAATATGCCTTGAAGATCCCTGAATCTTGTGTTTCTTGAAAATTAACAGAAAGAAGAACAATTAATTCTAAATCAGCAAGAAACTTCAACCAAGAACGTTTGGCAAAATAATTACGTTTATCGTGATTTCCTTCAATTACAATGATTGGAATAGTGCGTCCCAATTGTTCTTGCGCTTTTTGTTCAAAATTTTTAATGATAATATAAGATGCAGATAATGTTTCAGGATTGATTCTGTTTGAATTGAAAAAATCTCCGGAATGAATAATGAAATCTACCTCTTCATCTAAGGCTTTTTCTAAAACTGCATTAAATGCCCGGTTAAAATCACGAAAACGTTCGAATAAATTGTATTGCACATTCCCGAGATGAGTATCAGCCATATGTATAAATTTGAAAGGATGCATAGGAAAACCTCGAAATAATTAATAATGTTTGTTTCAGTATGCTTTTATCATTTGTGTTATTAGCATTTTCATGTTTTAATCTAATTAAAGAAGATCTTCATCTTCATCTTCTAATTTAATTGAAATTTTCTTTTCTTCCAATTTTCTACTGGTTTTTTGATTTGAAATCTTCTGTTTTAAAGAAGATTGTGGCTTAGGGGTTTGAGAGTTTGAATTTTCTTCTTTTTGGTGAACTACTGGAAGCAAATAGGAGATAGATTTAGGAATTGGAATTGTAGCATAATCTTTCTCTGGATCTTTTATCGTAATTTTTCCCCTTATCACCTTTTTGTCAGATCTTAGGGTAAATGTTCTTTGATCTTTGGGTAAATTTTGAATAATTGAGAGAAAATCGGGATTGTTTGTGGCAGTAAATTCAAAGCTAGCTTGATTAATCAAATTTCCTTCATAATTGAATGAAGAGAATAATTTTTTCGGATTCTGAAGGCTTCTATCATGCCATCGAAAATAGATATATTCTGATTGACCAAGATAGTTATTTAGAAATAATGGTTCTTCTTGGTTGCAAAATTCAACCGCATATTTGTAAGATTGTGCAGCATAATTAATCAAGGTTTTATCATGGGGGATATATTCTAAGAAATTTCTGCTACAGATGTAAATTAGTTTTCGTTTTGCCCGCGAAGTTAACACATTGAATCGGTTTAAATCATAGATAAATTCTTCCTCCTTTTTGAGATGATCTTTATCTGAAATACCTATAGATGCAATAATTAATTCCCTATCTGAACCTTGAAACTTTTCTACCGAATATATAGTTGCTTGGAGACATTCCATTAGTTCTTCATCATCTAATAGAGTCAATCGGTGAGAATTATTAGTCATTTTTGTGAAAATCTGACGAAGGATGAGTCGCCCTTGAGCATTATGAGGTGACACAACACCAACAGATTGCAACCAGAAAGCTTTTTCTGCGATTTTTGTAGATAATTTTTGAGAAATCCAATAATAGAGAACAATTTGGCTAATAACATGCGCTTCTATCTGGCTGATTGCAATTTCAAATTGGTGCTCATGAATAAGCGCGCAAACAACTCTATCTGGCTGGAATATCTCACGGATCCATGATGGTGTAGAAGAAGGAAAAATTCCATTAATGGTATAATTGCGCCCCTTAAAAAAAGCCTTTAAATTTTGATATAATGCCAATTGGCGCGTAAATTCTACAATATCAGGATGAGAACGATAATTAATTTGTAATTGACTTTGCTGAATCCCATGATTACGAACATAATAAGAATAAAGGCTACCTAATATTGGTTCTACATTTTTGGGAGGTTCTACTGGTTGAACTGGTGGCAATTGAAAATAATCTCCCACGATCACAACTTGTGAGAGATAATCAGGGTCAATAGTTTCAAGCACTTCATTTTTTGAAGTGATCTCCCACTGAGAGGTTAACATGGAAGTAGAAGATTGAACTTGTGAAAGTTTTATTGATTGAGAGTGAATAAATTGCAAAGAAGCCAAAAAATGATCTGTTGGAACTTGACTCGCTTCATCTACAATGATTAAATCAAAATTTAGAACATTCATTGTGATACTGGGAAGATGATACAATTGATGAGCATTTCCGAAAAGAATAAACTGATCTTTTAACACATTTTGCAGCTGCTTTTTCTTTGTAATTATCCTTTTAAGACCATTCCATTGCCAACTTCCTGAAGATTTATGCAAAAGATCATCAATGTGTGGAAGATTGGGCTCATCATCAATGGGATCTACTGACTCTGAATGAAGGAAAATTAATTGTATGGAAGAAACATTTGTCCGATTTCCGAATTGATCCCGACTGTTTCGAATCTTATCAATTAAAACTCGAAGTGCTGCATAGGAAAAGGCGGTAATTAGAATATTAATCGGAGCGTTACTACCTCTTTTTTGCTTTATTCGGCAAATATATTCATCGAGAAGTGTGGTTATTGTTTGAGACTTTCCTGTTCCAGGAGGACCTTGAATAGCATAAATAAATGAATTTAATGCTTTAGAAATGGCATCTTTTTGGCTTGGGTCTGGTGCAGGATATGCTTTAGTAATTAGCTGGTAAGAGCTACTGTTTTGAATGGAAACAAATGACTTGGGTTTTTGGGGCAAATTAGAAAGAATTTCGGGATAATATAAGAATATTTCTGGCATTTCAACTTGTTGTGTTTTAGGCAATGAAGTTAATTGAATAGTATTGATTTTCCATTTATTTACAAGATTAAAACCTAAAATACTGTCTCCAAAATGATTGTTTTGTAACAATCCACTCCCCCTTGCATTATAGAGCTTGTTACTCCAAGCATCTAAGGATAATGGATATAAATACCAATTAGTTATTTTTTTAGGATTTGGGACGGTTTGCTGATATAAAGTAACTAAATCATTTCTATGAGGTGCAGTTTTTATCTGAAATCCGTTAATTTTTGATTTCCAAACCATCCGTTCGATCTCAACCATCCATGAATAAGTCCATTTACCAATTTTTCTATCACGTAGTTCATTAGGGATCAATAACACACGATCTTTTTCTTTAATTTTCATATTGCTGGAAAGATTACGAATCTCGAACAGATAATATGAATTTCCCTTCCCTAAATTGGGAATATACTGTAGATTTTGAACTTCAGCAGCATTTAATTTACTAATACTGAAGTTTGGATACATTGTCCTTATTTCATCAACTTCTAATTCTTGAATGGCTCCAGTTAATTTTGCAAAAAAATACCATAAATGGGCAATTTTATGGAAGGTGGGAGGGAGGGAAATTTCATTAAATAAATCTAAACTGACAGGGTTTGATTCCCAAGGAATAATATCTGTGCTTTCTACTTGGAATTTTTTACGAAGAAGGTTGATATATTTTGCTTTCCGAGCCAATTGTTTTAATATTTCATCTTTTAATACTTGTTTCTCCGCAAGTTCTTTAGCTTCCAAATACTCATACCAGACTTGATAGTCCATATAATTGAAGTGTTGTAGCCAGAATTTTTTCTTGAAATTAGTATTAAAAATTGCTGCTCCGATTTCGTGCCAAGTATAATTTATCAATGCTGGAAAACCCACCACAGTCTCCGTAAACTTACGAAGATCAAATAATTTATGATGTTGATAGGGATGCTCTACTTCAGATTCCGCAGGTGTGAAATATTGGATAATTTCTAATAACTTTTGATAGTGATTTGGATGAATAATCAGTTTTTCCAAATTGCGCTCCATCACATTTTGCATATTTTTAATTTGATCTTGTGCCCAATAGTAAACAGATAAATCCAATCGATGTTTCTGGTAAAAAACCTTCTTATTTTTTCGATTTACAACTTTTTTTTCAAAGATAAGACGATTTTCTAAAATTGAGCATATCTTAAAAATCGAGATTAAAATCTTAATGATTTTAAATAACATATTTAACTCGCTTTGCGGATTAGATACGCTTTGATTTAACACCTCAAAGTGATATTTAACTTTGGTACGCGGGGCAATTTTTTGATCCGGTAAAATTTGTCCTTCTATCGTAATTTCTAAGGGGATATTGTTCAAAATTTGATGATGAAAGATCTTAATTTCATTTATTGGAAAATCTTTGTAAAAAGGATTAGCTTGCTGAAGATCTTGGAGGATTACGGCAGGTGTTTTATTGTGTGTTAACCCTTCTTTCCATATTTTCCACCATTGATGAAATTTGGGATAATTTGGTGCTTTTTTTGGAACCATCATTTCTAATAATAAAGCAAATCCAAAAACTCGTTCATTTAATGGATCGGACTCAATGGTAAAAATCAAACTAATTGGGGAATATTTTGGAATGGCATAACTGTACATTTGCTGCTTTGGGGGATAAATCGGTTTTCCTTGTACTAATGCTTCTGCTCGTTGTTTCAAAAAAGGTATTTCTGCATAAATTGGTTGAGGTATAGATCCAACTTGTATTGTATGAATACGCTTTGCAACATCACCTACAGTCTTAAAACCTAGTTGTTTTAATTGCATGATTACAGAGGTATTCGCATAAGGGATAACTTCCAATGCCCAATTTTCAACTGGATTCTTTTCAGTTACCCCCAAACGGTATAAACAATCATTCAAAAATTGACAACTTCCACATAAAGGTTGAATATTCAAGGGTATTGATGCAATACTACACGGAGCTTGCTTCCATAACCATTGAAATTGCCAAATTACATCATAATACATTCTCACAACATTGTTCCAGTCCATAATCACCATGTTTGAATATAAATCATCCAAGCAGTTAATTTGTGATATAACTGATGGATCTAATCTCGGCAATATACCGTTTCCTTCAGAAATCACCAAGAATTTATCATCCAATGTATGTTTATGGAGATACCATGCCATTGCATGCATGTAGTATAATATTTCAATAAAATGAGATTTGCCGATATTAGGTTCGAGAACATGCTTGATATCAATTATTGAAATACCATATATCGGTTGTGATGTATTAGGTACCTTGGTGGTTAATCTATTATTATAATTTAAATATGAAATTGAACTATGTTTACTATTATTAAGTGATAAACGCTTAAGGACTATAATATCTGGTCGAAATTTAGAATATGTAATGGGTAGTGGATCTTGAGGGTTTTTTGCAGGAAAAATTTCCTCAAAAAAATCGTCTCCAGCATTAAATTCGCCTTCCAGTATGAAGACTTCATCAATATTGTTGGGAACACATTTTTGGTAAATTGCATTTAGTAAGTCGGGTGTAATTTTTCGTTTGAGGAACACGTTTTTAGGAATGCTACGCGTAAAAATACAGTTTGCAAATGATGTTAAATGTGAATATATTGTCTGTTCATATATATGACCTTGCTTCATTGCAAATTCAGAACCTGCTCGCGCTGGAATCCGCGGTTTTGATTTTTCCAGAGGATTACGCCATTGTGGACTATTTGGAAGATAAAGAAATGCTTGACGCAAGCAACCTCCTTCAATTAATCGTTTTAGAGATAATTTATTGAAATGTTTAGGGATTTTCCATTCAGAAGTAATTTCTTTTTCAATTTCATAAACAGGTCTAGTATCTTCTATCTGAAATATATGAAATTCGTTAGCTTTCATGTTATACCTCTTATGTTCATGTATGAATTCTTTTCTTAACAAATATTCTTTTCTTAAGGTATTTTAAATTCTTGGCTCTTCTAAATTTTTAGAATAATTGGTAAGAATTATCTTTCTGCTTAATTTAGTAATTATATATATCGCGGATAATTTCACCATGAGAATCGTTATCTACTTGGGGACATTTAAAAAAAATCATGATGGTGTTGCTCGAGCCACCTATCAATTAGTTGACTCTCTTTTAACTAAAGGTCATAAAGTGCTGGTTGCTTCACCATTAATAACCCCTCAAAGGCGTAAAAATTTAATTTTATTTAAATTTCCGGCCATACCACTCTTTTTTTATCCCGAATATAAGTTTGGAATCCCTATAATGCAATACTTCAACCTTATACTTCGATTTAAACCAGATATTATCCATATCGCAACTCCAGATTTAATTGGAATGATGACGAGCTTATTCGGGCATATAAGGAAAATTCCTCAAGTTTTTGCCCATCATTCAGATATAATTGCAGTTTTTCGTTATTATGGTTTAGGTTTTTTGGAAAAGGGAATTCTTTGGATGTATCGCACCTTTTATAATCACGCTTGCGCAACTTTTGTTCCCACTCGAAAGATACAAGCAAACCTACGAAAACATGGAATTCATCGGGTGTTTTTATGGTCACGCGGCATTGATCGTAAACAATTCCATCCTAATTTACGATCTGAATCTCTTCGAAAATCTTGGGGCGCTGAAAATCGACCTGTGATTTTATATACTGGGCGTTTAGTATGGTATAAAGATTTAGATGTTCTTGCTGAGGTCTACCTTTTTTTTCAAGATCAGAAAACCAATAAACCCCTCTTTGTTTTAGCGGGAGATGGGCCTATCCGAAAAGATATTGAGAAGTTGATGCCCAAAGCGGTATTTTTAGGTTATGTCGAAGATTTAAAGCTAGGTAAAACGTTTGCAAGTTCAGATCTATTTTTATTCCCATCTACAACTGAAACCTTTGGACAAGTAGTTCAAGAAGCCTTGGCATCAGGAATTCCTGCGATTGTTTCTAATATTGGGGGATGCCAAGAAATTATTGAAAAATCACAAGCAGGAATGATTGTAGCTGCAAAAGATTCACAAGCATTTTTAAAGGCTTGCAAAAAATTGCTTGAAGATAAAGAATTTTACCAAAGGTGTCAGTTTAATGGTTTGAAATTTGCTAAAAACCGATCTTGGTCACATATTAATGAAGAACTTCTCAAAAAATATGAAAAAATCATTGATTTCTGGCACAATGAACGCAAAAAAAAAATGTAAAAAAATTAAAAATCGTCCAATTTTGCCTCTGAAGATTCCTTCCCAAATACTGGAGAATCAGAAATCTGGAGATATTGCTTCTCCTTCTCCTTCACATTTAAGCGATTGGAATGATATTGTGTAATTATTCCCCGAAGTTTAATTAGAATCCATTCCAGACTAAATTTATAATGAACTTTTTCCCAATATTTGGAGAGAACCCACCAGAAAGTAACTTGAATCCCTACAAAAAGATACATCTGAATGAATCTATCTGTCGGAAACGAAGGGATTAAATCCCATAACGGCATATACCATTTAAGGGTTAAAACGCAGATGATACTCTCGAAAACATACATTGTCAAGGTAATTACCCCGAATCTGAACAAAAATTTCGTTCTTTTTATCATTTTCTTAGGGTTTTTCGGTTTTCGAAATTCCCAAATTTCTATAAAAATGGCTTGAACCAGTAAAATATAACCGAGATCGAAAACTTCGATTTCAAATGGAATAAAAGAACCCAATAATTCGGGTGAGAGATTATTTCCAAATAAAAGCATATATAAACCAGCACCTAACATTATAAGGGGGCCCACAACCCAGCCAATAATTCTAAAAAATCTCTTTTTCCACCTTGAGGCAAATGTAATTCCAAAGATTAAACCAAAAAAACCGTACGCTGCGCTGGGGAATGTACTGTTGGGCGGGCCAATAATAAATTTCAAGAGAATAACCGTCAGATATTGTTTTTGATCTAATGCTTCAAAAAATAACGAATCAAACGATTGATGTAGAAATTTTGAAGCCATAAACCATAATATCCCACATACTGTTAAGATGATTAGGTTCTTTTCAACTTTTTGATAACCTTTTTTCCGCCAAAGCAAAGAAAGCGCAGTTACGCTAATCAATCCATTCAAGGCGATTAATGCAATTGCATCGGTCTGAAAAAGCACCTGGATATCTGTCCATATAAAATGTCCAACTTCTAAGGAACCAGTTATCACAGTTCGTTGAATGCTTCCATTCCAATGCAATCCATAATGAAATAGCGATACATGGAAAAGGGAAAAAATGAATAAAAGGGCAAAACTTACCCCAGATGCATAGAGTCCCCTATTAATTGATCTCCGAATCATTTGAGGATTTTGGTTCAAGTTTTTCTGCACAATAGATTGCATCTTGAACCCCAATGCGGTACTGGAAATAATGGCGAATACTGCTCCACAAGTGGAAAATGCTATTAATGGAGAAAGTACAATGACCATCCATAAAGGAAATTCGTCCAGAGGGATCAAATTGTAATCCCACAAGATGATATGGGAAAAAGAGTGCGAAAGGATGATAAAAAGCCCTACAAAACCCCTAAAAACGTCCAAGTAGAGGAGACGATTTTTTGTTTTTGTTAAATCACTCATTATTTATCTAGTGACACTGTTAATGAATAAATTTTATTCTTGGGCTACTTGACTTAGCATTTTTTTCGATTTTCCATATGGATACATCAGAAGTTAATGGAATTCATATTTTAACATTCAAATCGATTGGAAATTTGACGAAGAAGAAAAAATGATCCATACGAACCTATTTTTTTTACCTCTAATCAAGAATTCAAACTAATTTATGCAAAAAACTAATAATAAAGGAGGAAAAAAATGGAAAGAAAAATTAAATTTTGTTATAACCTCCCCCGTTTATGTGTGAGGTGTTTGAAGCATTTTTTTCTTAATTTTACTTAATCTTACCGATTTTTACTGAATTTCCTTATTTTTATATTATTTCTTACTTAATTTTTTTCTTTAAATTAAAATCAATATCTCTTAAGTAAATATGCTCACCTTTCTCATGAATAACATGGCCAGTCGTGATAGTTCCATACTTAGAGGTGGAAGAAAAAACGTAATACAATCGATTCGGAAATATCTCTTGAAAAACACCTCTGGGATGCTCGTGTGAACGATAAATTCGTTGGAGATTGTTCATTTTCAAAAAAGCATCCAGCTCCGGTTCGGTATAGAAATAGAATCCATGATATGAACGGGCATTAGGGTGTTCAAGTTCTTTTTCGGTTGGGTCATTCCAGCGAATTTGTGTAAAAATTTCCTTTAACTCGCCTTTTAATTGTATATCTGATAAAGCATTAAAATTGGAATGAGGTTTAGGCAGGAGATTTAAAGTTCCTAAAGGATATGCTACTTTAGGAATACCTGCATGAATACAAAGCGATTCCAATGGAGATACTGCGGCTAAAGACATTAAATCATAAAGAGCAACGATAATAGCTTGTATTGCCTTAAAGACATCAGGATTTTCAAAATACTGCTGTAGTTCTTCATTAAAACCGAAAATTAAATTTAATGCCATATCTTCATGATTTCCCCGTAGTATTATTACCCTATCAGGCCAAGCCAAGCATAAACCCAAAATATACATTAAATTTAAAAAACTGAATTTACCCCGATCTACATAATCTCCCATGAAAACCAAAGCATCAACTTTTCCTTGCAAAAATGGTCGGGTAAGCCGCAACGTCGAATCAAGGTCTCCATGAGTATCCCCCACAATTAGTACATTTTTAAATTGAGGACCAAGTTCGGAGAGTCTTATTACATTAGGTAAGGAGAGCGCCAGCGATTGGAATTTTAGCCATATCTTGCCCATATCAAATAAACTGAAAGGAGAGACATTTCTCATAAATGTATATGCTTCTGGATCTTTCAAGAAGCGTTCTAAACTACGGGGTACGGTGTTTTGATTAAGATGACGCATTATAGCTGTCTCGATTAGAATATTAGATATAATACCATATTTTCTCTGAAATTTATAACTTTTTACATCCAAATAATCCTATCTTTCGAACTTTTTACATCCAAATAATCCTATCTTTCGAA
>CAYRPF010000049.1:13738-16502 GCA_964426185.1 uncultured archaeon
TTTTTTTTAGATGATTTTTACCAATTTTTAAGCTTTCCAACCACCGTAGTTTAATTATTGATGAATCGAGATGCCGATAAGAGAATTGCTTGCATCTGGAGATTAAATTTAGTAGCGCTTTTCTTTCGGTATTATTCATATCTGTTTTATTCACGTGTAGGTCAAGGATACGGAGTAAAGGGCGACATAGCCACATTATGGCTTAGTAAAGGCCCCAAATCTTTAGAAAATTAAATTGATCCATTCATTTTAAATTAGCAGTATTTCAATTCAGCTTGACAAAAAACAACAATATTTATATCTAAAAGATAAAAACAAAAAAGGGAAAAAAATTACTATAGAAAGGGACGCACCACATAAATATTTCGAGATAGTCAATAAAAATTCTTCTATTATGGAAGAATTTAATCTGAATATCATAAATTTCTTTTCTAAATATTATAATGTAATTGTGACCAAGCGAATTATTAGTATATTATTTCAGAAGTTTTATATATAATACGAACCAACTATCAAATAATGTAACATTGTGGGGTTGAAAGTGGGTAATTAGCATCAAAATAGGTTTAGTAAATTCCGTTTCTCCGAAATTTGCTGGTTAAATATCATATTCCTGCTTGTTACATTGTGTTGTGAGGTTTTAATGCTATGAAGGGTAAACTTTCTAAAATATTTGGGGTGGGAATTGGCTTAGCGATCTTAATATCGCTATTTGTCGTATTTTCCAGTCCTGTAGCTGCTGCAAGTACGACAAATAATACTCGAAATCTGCAGCGGGCTACCCAAACCACCGATACCTTCACAGGCGTCGTCGCCCGAAGGGAAGTCGATTATTTTACCATTGAAAACGTGGAACCCGGATTGATGTCATTATCTGTTTCATGGGGAAACAGTTATGACATTGACTGCTATATCTGTGCTACAAAGGATTATACAAATTATCTAGCGCGAGGATATACTACAAACAATCCAGAATCTTGTTCCTACAACATTCAAACTGCTGGGACTTATTACATCGCTGTCCGTATGTATACTTGGTATGCATCCAGTACCAGCTACACCGCTACGGTAACATACTACACAGGGGGAGCAAGCGATACTACTGCACCTACTGTTTCCATTACCGCACCATCAAACGGAGCGACAGTAAGTGGAACTATCAGCATCACTGCCTCTGCCAGTGATAACGTAGGTGTTTCCTATACCCAGATGCAAATCGACAGCGGTTCATGGACCACCGATAGTAACAGCCCCTATTCATGGAGTTTGGACACCACTGCTCTTTCTGATGGAAGTCACACTGTAACTGTGCAAGCATATGATGATGCCGGTAATTACGACACCGATTCCATTTCCATCACCGTAGATAACACACCCAGTGGAACCCAGTTGGTTACTAAGGATTATAACGGTTATGTGGCAGGATATGAAGTGGATTATTATGAAATTATGGGTGTTCAACCAGGAACTATGAGTGTTTCAGTTAGTTGGAGTGGATCAAATGATATAGATTGCTACATTTGCACCAGCGCCGATTACACCAACTATTTAGCCCGAGGTTATACAACTAGTAATCCCGAAACTTGCTCCTATGATATTACTACAGCTGGTACCTACTACGTGGCTGTAAGAATGTATACCAGCAGCGCCAGCCCTACCGCCTATACTGCTACGGTTTCCTATTACACCGATGCTAACGGAGATTACACCACACCTACTGTTTCCATTACATCACCTTCTAATGGAGCTACTGTGAGTGGAACAATTAGTGTTACCGCCACAGCGAGTGATAATGTTGGTGTGAGCTATACTCAAATGCGTATCGATAGTGGATCGTGGACCACTGATTCATCCAGTCCTTATTCCTGGAGCATAGATACAACAGCACTCAGCGAGGGTTCCCATTCGATCACCGTACAAGCCTATGATGAAGCAGGCAATTACGGCGAGGACTCGATCAGCATTACTGTTGATAATGTTCCATCTTCAGGCGGAAAGTATGCATTAATAGTCGGAATTTCAGATTACAAAGCTATCAACGATTTATCCTACTGTGATGAAGACGCAACTGATTGGTATAACTATTTGATTTCTATTGGCTATGAATCAAGCAATATAATTGTGCTTGGTGATGGTCATACCTCAAATTATCCAAAGTACGATGGAATCGCGACAGAATACAACATCAAGTACTATCTGAGCTGGTTGGCCGATCAAGAAGGTGAGGTTGCCTATATTACATCTGGCCATGGATCTGGGAATGGTTATGGTTCTTCTTTGATTTGCGCTTGGGATATGTCATCAGGAGAAAATGGTGAAGATGGAAGTTTATACGATACAGAGATTGCCGCAATTTTACAAACAGCTGTCGCCGATGACATCTTTGTGTTTATTGACCATTGCTATTCTGGTGGAATTGGTCCTGATTTAATGGCAATAGGAAATTCGGCAAAGGTTTATTGCACGACCACTTGCACTGAAGATGGGTATGGGTATGATGATAGTACCCATCATAATGGGGCTTGGACATATTACTTCTTAGAATATACTCTGATCAATCATTATGGGAGTAGTGCATCAACATACATGGAAAATGCATTTGATTATGCTACAGCTAATTACCCTTATTCTGGAGGGGATGCTCCCATGGAATTTGATGGAAATACCGGCAGTTATTTTACATTTTAAAGATAGATGAAGAGAAAATCTTAATTAAAGAGTAAAAATAAACCGGAAACCTCGAATACGCAACGATTTTTTTTTT
>CAYRPF010000049.1:16602-21158 GCA_964426185.1 uncultured archaeon
TAAATTGCTTTAAATTGTTTGGAGTAAATTATACTGCTAAGTATTTACCATTTACCTAGGTTCATTCTATAAAATTTTGCATCTGAGCATAAAAAACACTGCTCCAATTTAATAACGGAAATATATACGTGCGTACTTTCTAATTTTTACTCCTTAATTTATGAAAAAAAAAATACATTGCTACATTGGTTAGAAGAGAAGATTAGAGATACATTTTTTTTCGACCAAAAACATTGTAGATTTTCTGTTTTTCTTGTTCACGGAAGAAATCTGGTGTATTCATCTCATCAAGGATATTTTTCACCATAAATTGTTCGCTTTGGCGCCAATTTCTCTTTTCTTCATCAAATGTTTCGGGATACAGGAGATAGACATATGCACTATTCGTATCAACGGTATAAAATCGCATATCTTTAACAAAGTATAATAAACGTGGAAGTAAGGTATGGATTTTTGAAGCAGGAAGTTTCATGAACCAGTGAATTTCAGTTTCATTATATTTAAACGTGGAGGTAAATGGAATCTCAATATTTTTGATACGTCGAATCAATTGCTTAATTTTTGTGGGACTTACATATCCTTGAATCAAAATTCCGTTAGTTTGATCGCTTTCGAGTTCATGGAAAAATACTCTATGATTGGAAATGCATTCATCGCTAACCCTTTTTAAGTGCCTGCCAAAAGTTTGGGGAGTAAACTCGTACTTTTTATTCTTTTTTTTTAAAGAATCCATTATATCTAAGTTCTTCCTTCTTGTATTGGCTGTTAGTTCAGAAAGAATTGCCAAATCTTTCTGTTTTATCCATTTTTTTGATTTTCCTGTATTAATGGGATAGACTGTCGAAAGATTGATTTTAGTGTTTGGATTTTGAGAGATTTCTGCTTCAAACCAATTTTCCCAAGAAAATTCCCATGAATTGGTCTCTGGATCCCATTTTGAGACTTTTGTAGTTGTGTAAAGCACTTTAGGATTAAATTGGTGAAAGGTGAAGTCTTCTATTTGTTTCTCTTTTTTTAGGATAGAAAAAAGACTTTGAATTTTGTCTCCACTACCGATTGGTATTCTAAATTGGTTTAACATTCCGTTTGAAGCCCCGTAAACAAAGGCTTGAAAAATAGTATAAGGATGCGAAATTCCTAATTTGATCAAATTGAGCAATTGATTCCGATTATTAATAGTAGAAATAACATCTACCACTTCTAAGCCTAAATTTAAAAGATTTGGATGAGCAACCACCCGGAAAAAGGATTCACTTTCATTTTCATTTCTCTCTAATTTACGTAATATGTTAAATACGACCGATTTGGAAATTCCTGAAATTTGCGCTAGTTCGTCATAGGTTCCCAAAGGATCTTGCTCTAAAGCCATTAAAACTTGCATTTCACGGGCTGCAATTTTATAATTATTCTTCTTCTTTTGAACACTTCGTACATTTCTTTGCATCTTAATTATGTATCCTCCCTTGGTGGGGATTTTTAAATCTTTTTGTAGTTTGTCAGGTTTTTCACTGCTTTATTTATGCTTCATTTCTACTTTATTTCTCTTCGCTCGGTTTTTCACATTTTTGTGGTTGTGATTAAAAATTGCAATTTAAAAAATAAAAAAAATATTTCTCACCCATTTTGTCATTTTCGCCCCTTACTGATTATTTTATTTCTTAAAAAAATCGAATTCAGATTTAATAGGAAATTTTCCCGAATGGAAATCCGCCATCTCGATATTCTCGAGGATCAAATGTAATTCCATCATATACTGTTCCAGAGAAGATTACTCCGTTGATATCATAACCCCAAATATCCGCAAATAAGTCCACATCATACCAACCAGACTCATGCGCTGTGTTAAAAAGCGAAAGGGTTACAGGTAAATCTACAAAAACTTCTGTAATATGAAAGTTCATGTAGTATGTATATCCCGAAGGTAGAGTCAAGTACATGTCAAATATTGCATCAAAATAACATAATTTTCCCGTTGGGGAATGTAGAACGAAATTTACTACTACATCATCTTCTAATCCATCTGAATCCAGATCAGCATAGTTGGCATCAGTGATTTCTAATGGATAAATCACATCTCCTGAGTAGGATGTTTTCCCTCCATATGCTGCAGCAAATGAAGCCAAATTTCCAGCTAACAAGATTCCTACGGTCAGAAGTATTAAAATTCGCCACTTATTTTTCATCACAACACACAATCCTTTTTCTTTTCTAAGATCTGAAAATCTTAGCCCCATGAAAAGGTTAATTATAGTTTTTCTAAACATTATATAAAATTTTGCTTTTTGATTTATTATCGAATTTTCTACCAATAATACCGCACTTCAACTGCTTCATAAATTTCGCGGTAAAAAAAAGAATCACTCTCTTTCGGTATTGAATTCTTTTTTCCGGAGATATCATATAAAAAATTATGATTAAATACAGATTTTCTAAAATTTCAAGGTATGAATTTATAGTATGCGGGGAATTAATTGATGTATTTTTGGATATTGAGAGCCAACTAATAGGAGATGCACGAGATGCCAATAATACTTGTAGTATTTCTTTCATAAAACCTTGGTTTTTTTTAAATTTAAGAAGATCCCCGCGTATCCAGTCAAGGTAAGTTCGTTTTGTGCTTGAACGGATTGATTTTGTTGAGAAGTAATCTTGAATCGGTAAGGGAAAACCCCCGGTTTTAAGATAATCTAAAAAAAGCGATTTCATATTTATAATCTTTTGTAATATCATTGCAAATCCTTTATATAGTAATATGCAATTATATTGCAAATCACGATTCTAAAAATATCGAAAGATAAATTGTCTATGGAGGCAGTAACACCAATTTCTCAGGTCTTCGAATTTTATTCAAAGCCATTTGAAGCAAAAAGTTGAAAGTCATAGAAGTAAATGATTTTTTCAAGTAGTGCATCAAATCTTCATTTGAACTAAAGGCATTCTGGGGCTTCTGCCTATTTTTTTGGAGTTGGACAATTAGCCGCCTCATTTTATGTTGATATAGAGAGAGCACATCTTCCGGTAATCGCCCTTTTCTGGATATTTGCTCCTTTTCTGCTCTTACAATTGCTTGTGCCGCTATGCGACCGGATAAAGCAGCAATATCCATCCCCACACCTCGAACTTCATCGATCAAGCCAGCAGCATCGCCAATTGCAAGAATTCTTTTATTCCCCAGCCATATTGAATCCTTCTCACGGAAGTTCATATTACTCCCAAAACCCTCCCGCTTGATAATTTCACCCCTGAGATTATACTTTTCTTGAATATAATGATAGAAGGATTCTTGTCTTTCCTTCAGACTCCCCTCATTGCAACCAGTTCCCACGACCCAATAAGTTTCCCCATCATCCAAAGTCTTAGTGTATACCCACGCAAACATTACATCATTCCATTTTACATTCCAAAACTGATATAATGCCTCAGGATCCATATCCGCAGTTCCCTTTATGTAATAATTTATGGTTTTTCCGGCATATTTCTTGTCAAAATCTTGAGGGCGGAGTTTTCTACGAATGTCTGATTGCATTCCTGAAGCATCCACAAGATACTTGCATTTTACCTCCAATCCATTGGATTTTCCATTTGATGAATTCAGTTCCAGTATATACCCTCCTTCAGTAGATTTAAAATCAATAAGCTTAGTGGAATCTCTAAAAGTAGCCCCATATTTTTTAGCCAATAAATTTAGCCAATCGTCAAATGGTTTTCGCATAAAATTCAGCATTTTAGTCGGAGCCTTGATTTGTTGACCAGTAGGATATTCAATAATCACATTTTTTATCTGATACTTGCACAACCGTTCCCGGGGTATTTTTTCACCGATTATTTTTGATAAATAATGCCATTGTATTCCCGAACATGCTTTATCACGTGGTGTAGGAAATTTTTCGATAAGGAGTGTTTTCAATCCTGCTTGAGCAGTAAATTTTGCAGCCACTGACCCTGCAATTGAGCCCCCCACCACAATGACATCATAAAAATTATCCATATTTTCATTCATACTATATGTTAAATTTGGGTCATATTTAATGCTTCAAATGGACTACATTTCCCCATATTATATAAAAAAATAATAAAAGTAGTTAATCAAAATAAGCAAAGTATTTCTGCGTATATCTTATATAATTTCGACAAAACCAACTAATGAAAAGGAGATCATTATGATTAACCATTGCTCGTTCTAAAGCATTGAAATACTGCCTTTTTTGAGCTGGATCAATATCAAACATGGGATAATTGTGTTTGTGGAGTATAAAATTCATTAATAACCTTCCAGTTCTTCCATTTCCATCAGAGAAGGGATGAATCGCAACAAACCTTAAATGATATTTGGCAGCTAAAAACACAGGGTGGTATTGATTTTCATGTGTTTTAAACCATAAATCTAAATGTTGTAATTCTTGTTGTACTTTATCCCAACGTGGAGGTTTGTGTTTACTATTTCCAATTCGCACATTAAATTCGTGTCCTTTCCCTCTAAAAATTCCTGCAATTCCCGATTTAGTTCTAAAGAATTGTTTTTTATGCCATTCTTTGATTAGTGCCAAAGTTAAAGG
>CAYRPF010000049.1:21258-23949 GCA_964426185.1 uncultured archaeon
TGGGGGAAATCGTTCGGCATGTAATTCTATATTGTTCTTCTTCTAACTTTAAATATCTTTTTAATTACTTCAAACTAATATTGTATTAATGAAGACCTACCGAATTCTGATCACGGGCGGAGCGGGTTTTATCGGTAGCCATCTGGCATATCGACTACTGGAATCGGGTCATGAAGTATCGATTTTGGATTCATTAGTCCCCCAAGTTCATCCTTACCAGCCACAGAAACCATCTTATCTTGATCCCCGAGCAAAATTTGTGAGGGGAGATGTGTTAGATTCCAAAATAATCTCAAAATTAATAACAGAGGCGGAAATTGTAGTTCATTTTGCAGCCAGGGTAGGTGTTGCTCAGTCCATGTATATGATTTCCGACTTTATAAGCAATAATACACTTGGAACGGCTAATTTACTTGAAAACTTGGTACAGAAGGAAAATTCGGTCCAGAAGTTAATTGTGGCATCAACTATGTCCGTATATGGAGAAGGTGCATATCAGTGTAAAAATTGCGGAATAGTTTATCCCCCAAGTCGGAAAAGATCAGATATCATTATAAACACATCCAAAAAGATCGGATATCATTGGGAACCCAAATGTCCGATATGCAACGGCCCCGTACATCCGATTCCCACACCCGAAAATGCAGAACTGAATCCCACCACAGTCTATGCCCATTCCAAACTTCATCAAGAGCAACTTTCATTATTAATAGGGAAAACTAACGGCCTACCGGTTACAGCCTTGAGATTTTTCGGAACATACGGCTCCCATCAAGCACTCTCAAATCCATATACTGGAGTATGTGCAATTTTCGCCACCTCATTGTTAGCAGGGAATTCTCCCATAATTTATGAAGATGGTGCACAGTCCAGAGATTTGGTTCACGTTTCAGATGTTTGTCAAGCGGTGGAATTATCCCTTGATAACCCCCAATCTAAGGGAGAAGTTTTTAATGTAGGCACAGGAGAGAGAGTTACGATTATAGAAATCGCCAATCGTCTTCAGAATTTATTGAAGGTGAGAGTTCCCAATCAGATCAGCAATCAATTCAGAGCCGGAGATGTAAGGCATATATTTGCTGATATTGCTAAAATAAAGAATAAATTGGGTTATCAACCAAAAATGATGTTTAATCAAGGGATTGAAGAATTTGTAGATTGGATTAGGGAAATTCAAGATAAAAAATTAGTCAACATTTCAGATCGAGCCCAAGAAGCATTCAATCAACTGAAGAGAAATAATCTACTCTAATTTTTCGTTAATTTTTCGCTAATTCTACCCTAATACTACCCTAATACTACCCAAATTCTACCCAAATTCTACCCAAATTCTACGCCAATTTCCTTCTAACTCCATTCTAACTTCCATTAGAATTTGATTTAAACTCAAAGTAGATCACATCACCATCAGAAATCTCAAAATATTCCCGCAAATATTGTTCTGATATAAATTCTAAAACGAAAGGAGTATGGGAAGTTCTTTGAATTCGCAGCAGCGCGCCTTCTACTCGGTTTTGCGTTTGATTTTCCGGCCATAACTGAACGGGATAACATTGCACCGCTCCGTATGTGCGTGATTCATCAGTAAATCCATCGATCAGCACATAACGAAAATATTCCAAACGTTGAGCAATCAATTTGGCATGTATGGGAAGAACTTGCAGATTTAAGGTTCCAAAATAGGGAAAAAAGCCCACTTTTTGGTAAAATTGGGTGAGATACTTTTCATGTTTGATGTAATGCGCACCTTCTCCCATACCAGACTGGAGAATTCCGAAAAACCGATCAAAGCGCTCTTTTTGCTCAAAAATAGTGTGAAGATTTAGATAAATATATTCTAAAGAGTTGTATGCTTTTTTGGTAAGTCCCACCGTTCCGCCTCTGGGATTTAATTTTCTGGTTAAATAACCTTTCTCCTCTAAATCTATTATACGACGCGAGACAGTGGTTTGGCTGAATGGAAGTTTTTTATACAAGTCGGGAATGGCGACTTCTTTGTGATCGGGAGAATTTTGCTCAAGGGCAATTAAATACAAGAAAAACCATTCTTTTTCACCTACAAAATCCATGGGAAGTGAAGGCGCGGGAGGATTATCAACATTTTCTTCCATTTCATAAAAAAAAAAGATAGATCGCATAAAAATAATGGTTTTCTGGTTTGAAGGATCATTTGGATTCGATTCTTCAAGAAGCGACGGTCACATTGTAAAACAATCCTAAATTCCGCCGATAAAAATGAAATGCATTTAATTATTTCCAGAAAAAGAAAAATTGAAGCCTCCGGGGAGATTTATTCAATCGTTGGGATTTCCATGCGATTTTTGAACTCCCGACATCCACCTTACCAAGGTGGCGTAATAACCGCTAGACTACGGAGGCGATTTTGTAAGGATTTTAATCAATGAATTTTCAATTCTTTGACATGCAAATCTTACAAATAATTCAGTAGCGGATTTCATAAAAAATTTTTGAAAAATAGCCGCAACAATTGTACCATAAGGTTACACTCAACCGATTTGCAGTAAAATTAAGTTTTATTTACGTCCTATACTTTTTTTAGCGAATGAAATTCAAAATATTAGTTTTTTTACTAATAAAGCCATACTTGAAAATAATATTCCTCTCGATTGAATTTCCCACATCTTTTTATCAATATCTAAAGGAATGATTTTAAAACTTCGTTCTAAATTA
>CAYRPF010000050.1:0-15058 GCA_964426185.1 uncultured archaeon
GAAATCGATTTCAGTCCAATTTATTATTTTTGTGAGAATATTTGTAATTTGTAAATCAAATCGGGGTGTTTAGTCGGCGGGTTATATATAAACTAAAAATTAAGATATAGGATCACAAAAAAGAATCCAACAATTATCTTAATTTAGGCGGTCTCGTTTTATTTAATTAGGATGATGTCTACTGAATTTAGTATTTCTAGTATTTCTATGCAAGTAAAAACTTTAGCAATACCTTGTTCCAGATGTAGACATCTTCAGAAATTGGAATTTTTGGGGAATGATAGAGTATTTATTCAATGTAGATATCAATCTTTGGAAAAGAACATAACTGAAATGATAAAATTGGGCGGTAGATGTGTTAATTATAGTGAGTCGATCGAGAGCCTACAAGGAATTTTAAAATCTGAATGTGAAGAGCATCAATAAAATCAGTTGTTTTCTTTCAATTTAGAGATTCGGTTTTTGAGATATTTCACATCATTAATTCTTTTAGGGAATTTTAACAAGAAAGCATTTTTATCTCGCTGTATAATATTCAAACAAGTAGTAAGAAGAGAGAGTGTGTGATTTTTTGTAGTAGATTCAGATGAATTTGCTTCCCGCAAAATGTTTAGATAATCATTCAAAGAATAATCGGTTGAGTTCAATACTTCTTCTACCTTACTCGCTTTCATTTCTTCGGCTTTTCTCTCTTCTTCCACTTTACGTTTTTCTTCCGCTATTCTTTCTTCTTCTCCTTTACGTTTTTCTTCAATTACAAGAAGGAGATTTTCATATTTCTGTATTCGCGAAAGATCATTCAATTCATTTGATTGTTCAAGTAATTCCTGGGCAATGATTTTCTTTTCTGTGGGAGATCTTGAAGAATCGAGGGAATTAAGTTGCTTTTCTAATTCTTCAATCCGTTTTATCATCAATTTCTGTTTTTTTGCCCAGTTATCCAGCTGTTTTTTATATTCTTCTTCCGAAATTTTTAGATACAGCAAAAATTCTTGAGTTTGATTTGTAAAACCCTCAATGGTGAAATGTCGTAGAATTGTAATAGAGGGGTTTCTCTTCAAAACTTGCTCTTCGATACGCGGGATCAAGTTTTTCAAATCGCGCGGAGCTTCTGATCCCACCCATATATACAACCTCTTCACTCGGAATAAATAAAAAGCAATTATATGAACACTTTCAAACACATCTAAGATATTTTTAGGCTCGATAAGCTTGATTTCTCCACTTTTTAACAACCGATAAATCAGAAATGGACTTTGCAATTCTACGACACTCCTTTATTCAGGTGAACTTTCAAAAGATAATAAAGACTTTTCTTGGGGTAATAATGGGAGTCTTTGTAAAATGGAGATTAGGTATGATTGAATATTTTCATTGCTACTTCGCATTACATCTAAAGTGAAAAATGCCAATTTTACTCCGAAATAATCTTCGAGGATTTTTTTAACAAGTCCCAGACTGTTCATAACTTTATCTAATTGAGCTTGAATTTCCGTTAACGGCTGTTTATTTTGAATTAAACAAAAAGCGGAAAGCAATATCATTAAACTGGCCGTATTGTAATCATTTCGTCGGGCCATGCGCTTAGAAAGCTTGATATATTTAATAGATGCCTCAGAGTATTTTTTCTGTTCTAATAAATTGAAAATATCCTGATAATAAGTTCGAATCATTTTTTTCCGTTTTTGCATAATAGTTGAAAAATCATTTGCTAATTCCGAAATGTCTTGCATCAAGACAATGGCTTGTTGATCGAGTAAATTATCTTCATCAGCAGTTCCATCACTTGAAATTGTGGCTAAATTACTAAATTCTTCAAATTTTTCACTATCATGCTGAAAATGTTGTGATAGCCTAACAAGAAAAGAGATTTCCCAATCGAATAATGGTAGCTTAGATTGAAATGCAGAAAAGATATCATTTAACATGCGTTCTGCGTTTGGATTATCCCAATACAGTAAAACAAAATCCAATAATTTTACCGGATCACTTGAAAGAAGTTCTTCATATTGGGTTTTATACTGAAACATAAATTTTTCAAATTCGCGATAAACTTCTTCTTGACTTTTTACCTTCAGAAGAGTTAGAAATCCCATGATTAAGGAGATAATGGCATACTCCGGATAATTGCGATTGACCATATTAAAAAACTGCTCTAAAAATGAAAGAGAAGCGTCTTCGTAATCTTGCCTGGCAAAATGATCTTGACAATCACCCCAATATTTCAGATCAAACATTTTCCGCCTATTTTTCAATTGGACATTGGGAATGATATTTTCTATCAGTAAATTATAGTTTGAAGGAATAGGATTTTCTGATTTGACTAGAGTTTTTTGATGATCAGTTAACAGACTGGAAAAATCGATATCTTCTCCAATCAAGGTTTCTAAAATTAGTCGTTCTTCAGGGAATAGTGCAAATACATTGAAAATTTTTAAAGTTTCTCTAATTTTCTCCGAGTTATTATTTTCAATCATTTGTAAAAAATAATCTATTAATTGGAATGCGAAAGTTTTTTTGAAAATATCGAAATTAATGCGAGGATTTTTTTCAAATCTATGTAAATCGTGCTTTAATGCAGAAATATTGTGGACCAATAAATATAGAAAAGTAATTACTGCAAAATTAATCCCAGCTAGTTCAAATTTCTTACTTGCGGCTAATTCTTCGGCAGTTTCAAGATATTTTTCAATGGCTTTATAATACTGCTTCTCTCTGAAAAATTGAATCGCTTCATTATAATAACGCCGTTTTAATCCATTTCGCATCCTTAGTAAATTTTCAGAGGCAATTTGCTGGTCACGCGCTAGAATCTGCAGTTGAGAGAGCATTTCAGAAAACATTTGCGCCTTTTGGGATTGTTGCACTTTTTCTACTTTCGATCGACTTAATTCAGAAACAATTTCGTCGATTTTTGCACAGTAAGAATGAGATAATTGATGGGTTTGAATTTTTTCCGCATATTTCCGCGCTTCGCCATATTCTTGTTTGGAAATATAATATTTAACTAATTTGACATAAACTGAATCCAGATCGATTGATTCTTCATCTAAATAGCTTTTAGCTGCAAGTTCGATTTTGTTTAGTAGCCCTAATAGAAAATTAATACCTTTAGAATCAATTTTATAGGCTAATATTTCTGCATACGCAATTAATTTTTTTAAGTATAGAGTGGCTAATTGTGAAGATTCTTCGTATAACAAATGATTACGATACAATTGAATAAATTGGACAATATTTCGTTCCGATTTTTCATTTCCTTCTCCAAATTTAATGCGAGAGAAATAATCTTGAATTTGAGTAAATTTTGATTGCAAGAAAGTCCGGCGCGGTTTTTCAGGTAAATTGAGAACATTTTCAAGAATACGAAATATTTGTTCATTATTTAGGTAAAAGTCTAAAAGAACCAACCATGCATTCGTGCTAAAAGAAACTTGGCCATATTTTGTGAACCATTTTGCCATTTGGATTATCTTTTTCTCAATTTTTGAGAAATCTTCTTCATTTAAGGTTCCTTCAGTCAGTTTTTGTAAATTATCAATTCTTTGCTGAAATCTCTCTCGTTCGAAAAGTATATATCCGTCTAAAATTTTTGTTTTATTTGTTAGATCTTCGATTTCTCCCTTTCGGATCAATTCTTGTATTTTTTTTTCAGTTTCCATTCGTAAATTCGTTAATTCGATCTGTAACGGAGTACTATTTATTTTTGGGATGATTCCTTCAGCTTTAAGAAAATCGCGTTTCTCAATAAACAATTTTGCCATTCTATATAAGAAATCATCAATGTTTTCAGATGGGATATCGTATGTCTCCCAAATATTGGTTAATTCGTCATAAGTTAACCGTGCAGTATTGACATCGTTATTTTCTAAATTTTTCAGCAAAATGCGTTTTAAGATTTTAACTACTTTTCTCCCTAATACTTGAAGGGATTCAAAAAGGCCAGCTTTTTGATAACGTTGAAAACAAAGATACAATTGAGATTTGGCATATTCATTTTGATCATTTTCACAAAGATCATCGGCAAGTTGTGCAATTTTTTCCGTGATTTCTTCTAAAACTGCAATCATTCTTGCATGCTCAAATTTATCGAGTAAAGAAAATGCATTTTGAAGTTCACCTTGAGCAATCCATGCGTTAATCGCTGATTTATAACATGTTTCCATTAAAGAGCTATCATCTAGTTCTAATTTAACCCAATTTCCTGCCATTTCGTATTTTTCTGCAGCTTTTTCATATTCATTTTTGGAAAATAAATCATTTGCTTCTTCTAGAACTGTTTCTATGTATTTACGTTCAAATTGTTTATAATAAGGGGGATTAATCTCGCTAATCAAATTAGCTGCTTTTAAAAATTCACCACTTTCAGCATATAAATTGGCTGCTTGTTCAGCCAAAATTAAATAATCCAGAGAATCTGATTGTTTCAAATTATTAACTAATCGTTCACATAAGCGGGCTGCTTCAAAGTAATCAGATTGTTGAACTAATTTATTAATCTGGGAGTAAAAGAGTGATTGTTGAATCCAAGATGTGGCAATATTGATATTTGCCCAACCTGAGATCACAGTTTGACAAAGATTTACTAAATATTCTTTGATTAAACCAGTATCTGAATGAGGCGGAATAAAAACACAAGCCGAAGAATGAAACCAGAGCCAATGTAAAATCCCAGATATATCTCCTTTTAAAAGAGGATCCATAGTTCTAATAACAATAATTATGGGAAAATCTGTGCGTATTTCTTGCAAAAGATTCAAAACTTCTTGCAATTTTTCGAAATTCCCTTTTTGGTTTGGATCCAAATAATAGAGTATACCATCTGCCATTTGTAAAGACTCTTTCCCGTGTTCCTCAAAATTTTTGGGAATTATCAAAGAGAGGTCCACATCATCTTCTTCAATTTTTAGGAAGGTGGAGTACTGGACATCTTGTCCTTCATCTTTACTTGAAAATCCCATATCATTAAATCCTTGCATAGCTGAAAAGATGTCTCCTAAAACCGCAAAAGTAAGCATAAATTGCACTTTTTTTCCTTCCTAATTCTCTATCACTCGTTATTTATAATACTATATTTATTTCTTTATCCCTTAAAGATCTTTTAGAAATTTTTAATTACCTATAGTACATTATCTTGATTATGTCTTTTTCTGAAAGAAAAAATCTTGCACAATGTTTTATTGCAGAATTATCTTCTGAAATTAAAATCCCACCAAATATTCATGAACATTTAAAACCGTTAGGTAAAAATTTGGTTGCAGTGATTCCAGGTGATTCTAAGAAACTTTCATTTTTCTTAACTGATTGTTCTCGAGTTCTATTTGTGAAACTATTACTGGATAAATCTTCTTTAAACGAAAGCTTCTTTACTTCATTGCGAAAAACACTCCAAGAACTTAAAATGGTAAATCTTTTCTCTACAGGAATTTGCTTTAAAGATGATATCTGTGTGTGGGAAGGTGTTTTTGAGTTTGATGATAATAGTAATCTTTCCATCATTCGAGAAAAATTATCACATGTAAAACATGTGAATAAAGCCAATTTCGAAGAAATTGAATTAAATAAAGGTTCCAACTAAGGTGGTTGGGGTCGTGTCATTCCGAAGAAACTCTGAAGATAAGATATTTTTGCTCCATCCTACTCGAAGGAAAATCTATAAAATAATATGTGAGAATCCGGGCACATATTTTTACCGATTAATGCAACATGGGGATGAAGGGATAAGTAGTGCTACTTTACTATATCATCTTTCCAAATTAGAAGAAGATGAACTGATTCACTCCGCAAAAATTGATGGAAAAAGGATTTACTTTCCCAAAAATCTTCGAGATTTTGAAACTGAGCGCGCTTATATGTTGTTAAAAAATGACAATGCTCGTAAAATATTTCTATATATATTAAATCATGAAGGGTGCTTTCAAAATGAAATTGCGCGTGAACTTAACATCCATCATGATACTGTGCGCCATCATGTTGCGAAACTGGTTGATTCTGAAATGATTGTAAAAGAAAAGGAAGGGCGCCAAATTCACTTCAAAATTGGAAGATTGGGTAAGGAAATATTGAAAGGTTCAATGGTTATCTTCTCGGAGGCGTACATTCGTTTTATCATTTCAAAACTTGCTGATGATTGTCACTTTCCAGAAATTGTTGAACGAACAAATGAGCGGATTGTTATTCGAGTGGTCTGCCCCAATGAAGATGATATTGAATTGAACATTGATATCTCTGGATGGGCAATTGAAGAATAACACGCCGTGAAAGCGGAAAATTCCTTTTAAATCAATGATTTGTTCATGATATAAGAAATATAGGTATGAAGCACATCTTTTTTTAAGGTTCTAGCTTTATTAAGGGTATGATAACCGAGGATCTTCGCACCAGAGAATTAACCAATATCCTTCATGTTTTAGATCGAAACAGTGAGATAGTGCGGGACCACTTGATTAAAAAAATGAAAGAATCCTTAAACATCGGTTCTCGGTTGATAGATAGCGAATTGGAAGGGATGGCGGCGGTTTTTCGGCCTATAATAAAATCCTTCTATTCAAATTTAGTGCAAAAAGATTTGGAATACGGAACTATTAAAAGTATTAACGGAATGATCCGTCTTGCTAAGAAATTAATTAGCGATGGAATAGAACCAAATACTGCTGAATTTGAGCGCAGGTTGGATTTAAAGTTTCCCAGCTATCTTAAAAATGATCAAACAGGCCGACAATGCAAGCGTTCTCATCCAAATTTTCCACGTTTAAAATCTATTCTTAAAAATACGTTTCGAGCCCAAATTCTGGGAATCTTACCTTTATTGAAAGTTCAATCTAAAGAGATCTCATATTATGATGAACTTTGTAGAGCTGCGTTTAAAACTGAAGCACGATGTAAAGAAGCTTTACAGATGCAGACGCAATCCATGAAAGAAGGATTGAACGTAATTAAAGAAGATTTATCCATTCTGAACATTATAACGGGTAGAGATCTGATTTTCCGTGTGCTCCAGAAAGGATTTAATAAAAAAATAGATGATTTTAATCGAGAAATTGAATTAATCTTTGCTAGTGAGGCTTAGGCTTAATGCCAGCAACAGATAATTTTCGTCACCATAACCCCGATGAACCTATAAAAAGGAATCCATTAATTAAAGTCTTTGTATTCTTTGTCGAATTAATGATTGTTTGGCAAGGCTATTATGTCTTTCGGCTCATTTCCAATCAATTCGAGGTTTTTCTGAATTTTAGTAAAGTTCACCATGGCGTTTTTCTTATGCCTCTTTCATTTTGGTTGGGAGTTCTCTACATTATGATACTCTCAAAGTTATTTAACCGTTACATAGTTTTAATCGCAGTAATAAGCGCAGAATGGTTTTTTGAGCAATTTATTTTTGATGTTGTCATTCAGCCCGTAGTTCTGGGATATTTAGCTTATTTAATTATCATTGAGAGTTTAACTCCATATAAAGGGGGGGATTACTATCAAACGAGTCATTTTTTAAAACAAATTGGGGTGAAAATTTTATATATTCTCGGTTTTTTACCAATTCTTTATTTTGGATTTATTTTTCAATCTCCGATTCCCTTTTTTTCCTCTGATGGGTTCCAAATTCGGTTATATTTGTGTCTTAATTTTCTTTTGAACAATCTTTTTCTTATTATTCCTGCTTGGCTTACCTTTTGGATATTAGATCGAGCATTACAGCCCTGTTTTCCCCTGGATAAATCTGACAAAGTAATACTTCAAGCACTTCAAGCGGATCAAAAACAGAATAAATATGAAGCGCTCCAAGCTGAAGACACAAATGGATCGAGAGATCGGAAATTTTTGGACTTGTACCAGCAAGTTTTACCTCAACCTGGAGAAGTGTATCTTCAAATATTGACTCATCATTCGCTTGAAGATGATGATCATACGATTGTTGTCCCTTTAGGAAAAGTGCGGGTTTATTTTTGCACGAGATGTACAGCCATGATATTTGGTGTTATCTTCACTTTCCTACTTTCAATGATTTTATTTCATGATTTCAATCTTCCTATTGATACAAATGTAGCTTTTTGGCTGGGAGTCATTCTACCTATTTTTCCGTTATTAGATTGGGGATTGCAGGCTTTGAAAATTAGAAAAGCGACCACTGCTTCACGATTGATAACCGGGTTTATTCTAGGTGTTTCAATGCAGTTTATTCCCTTTGCAATCGGCGAATCTTTGTATTACTTACTGGTTGTTGTGGGTTATTTTACTATCTTCTTCTTTTTATATATAATTCGGAGTAAAATGGCTCGAAAAGAAGCTGATGAACAAACACTACAAGATTTTGCTAAATAACTGAGTTACAATTTTAAAGTTCGGAGTTTGATGAAAAATATAATTATCTAAAAATAAATTTATTTACGATGCTAACCTTTCCTCGTTTGCCAGCATGAAATCTAACCTCCAGTTATTAAATTTCTTCCGCAAGTCAAAATCAGAATCAGCAAGTAACCAACTTCCTTATAGAACTTGGCCGGTATATTTTTTAGCTTTTATGAAAACCTTCTACCAATCTTTATTTTCATTAGCTCTTCCTAATTATTTAATTTATAATGACATCATGGATCCGGATATGGTCGGAGTTGTTCTTTCCATGACTGCTTTATTTTATATAGTTACTCCTTTTATCGGGCAGTTAGTAGCTAAAAAAATCGGATATCGCAACACTTTGATTATTTCACTTTTTTTGAGTGTGATTTCCTATACCACACAAGTGTTATTTTTTACACCTTCAATTCTTATCATTATGCAATTGATTGAAGGGTTATCTTTGGGTTTATTTTGGCCAAATATCATGATGCAAATTAGTATTTGGCAAGATATTTCTTCTGAAACGCAGAACGAACTTAATTTTAAGCATTTCAACAAAAGTTGGAATTATGGATTATTATTAAGTTTCATCAGCGGTTTTGTAATAGTGATTCAATTTCATAATGATTTTATTGCATTAATTGCCTCAGTAGTGTTAATGTTCCTTACAGTGCCTATCGGGTTTTTTGTGGATTCTGAATCGAAGATTTCTCTTATAAAATCTCAGAAACATTTAAAAGTTCAAATAAATAGGCCAGAAGAAACAATAGGACCAGAAGCACATGGTTCAAATTATGCACATTTAGTAATTCCTGCCCTAATTGCTTGGATTTTAAACTTAGGTTATACTACTGCCAAATCCATTTTCAATTTTAATTTTCCTTATAATCTAAAGGCTGCAGGATTTGGCTCTGAATGGCGTTATGTTTTCATTTTTGGGCAACAAGCTCTACAAATTATTGCTTTGAATTTAATAGGCCCCATGAATTTGCGGAAGAAAGTCAATTGGGTCAAAGTTTGTCTAATTACAGATTTAATCATGGCTATAACGTTGATATTTATTCAAAACATCTATTTTATAATTACTGCAACCGTAATCATGGGTTTCTCAACTGGGATTAAGCAAGGCTTCGTGATGAAGGTTAATTTTGATCATTCTGCAAAAACAGGGGATTCAAAATATATTAATATCGGCGAGATTATGGCTGGAATTGGATTTGGTGTTACCCCGCTTTGGTTAGGTTTGTTATTAGATAATACTTCATATATTTGGAGTTATGTAATTTACTCCCTATTCTTTATACCAATTATATTGTATTTCTTTTTATCTCTCTCGAATATTAAAATTGAGGAAAATAATGGAAAGTGAAAAAGTGAGTATTTAATGGAACAAAAAAAACGGTGCTGGGAAAATATCACCCCATTGATGGAAAAATATCACGATTATGAGTGGGGTACGCCTTTACATAATGATAAGAAATTATTCGAATTTTTGATTTTAGATGGAGCTCAAGCCGGTTTGAGTTGGAATACTATATTGAATAAACGGGAAAACTTCAGAAAAGCGTTGGACGATTTTGATTATGCAAAAATTTCCAAATATTCGGAAAAAAAAGTGGAAGAGTTGATGCAAAACTCGGGAATCATCCGAAATCGTTCGAAAATTCAATCTTTTATCACCAATGCCCAAGCATTTATGAAAATTCAACAAGAATTTGGTTCTTTTGATGAATATCTCTGGAAATTTGTTAATGGAGTCCCGATTCAAAATAATTGGCATTCATGGGATGAAGTTCCTGCCAAAACACCATTATCCGAACAAATCAGCAAGGATCTGAAAAAAAGGGGCTTTAAATTCGTGGGCCCTACTATTATTTATGCTTTTATTCAAGCTGTTGGAATGGTTAATGATCATTTGGTTAACTGTTTTCGACATGCAGAATTATCTAATCAATAGATTACGAAAAAAATAAAAATTTATTAAAATTTGTTGTTGGATAAAAATGTTGTAAAATTTTTACCCAAAATATCCGTTGCTTCTGCCTCGGTAAAATTAATGCTCTTAAAATCCTCCACTAATGAACTTAAATCTGTGGGATAACGGAAATTTTCCATGATACCGGGTAAACCATTAATATCTGTACCAATTGCAAGATGTGACGAACCAACTAAAGATTTTATGTGTTGGGTGTGTTGTAACAAATCTGCCCGTGTTTTTACACCATATGGTTGTAAATAGAAAGGCCACAGCCCAATTATTCCTCCACCATCTGCAATCTTCTGAATCAAATCATCTGAGATAAAGCGAGGAAAATTGGATTGTACCGTAGCCGCGCCAGTATGGCTGGCGATCACAGGTCGAGTGGAATGATTAATGGCATCATTTGCCGTTTCTTCACATGAATGTGCTAAATCTATCAGCAGTCCCAACTCATTTAATTCTTCAATTGCCCTTTTCCCGAATTCGGATAACCCTCCATATTTTTTTGATGGCAGATTCCCTTGACTTTTAAATAATTCAGCTAAAGAAAGAGTAGAATATCCTATACAGTTATCTGCAGAGTGAACGATAGTTAAAGCACGTACACCCAATTTGAATATTTCTTTAATTCTTTCTCTTCGATTATTGAGAAAATCACCGCCTTCAACTGCTAACATAATCAAAGGGCGATTTTCTTCAAGTGCCTCTTGAATCGATTCAGAATTTGAGTATAATATTGCATTTAGCTTTTCTGTTTGGCGGCGTATCTTTTTTAACTGCTTTTTTACTGCGTTATAAGTATTAAATCCATATAAACCAGTTACCAGCTTATCGCCTACTGCATTAACCACCACGAATGATAAATCAGATTGTGGAAATTGTTGTAAATTGAATATAGGTGGCATTGTTTTTCGGTTTAAAAATTTGTATAATAAGCGAAAAGGTTGTGGAATTAAATCATGTGCATGAATATGAATATCCGCAATATATGTCATAAATATAAATCATTGAGAGAGAATTTAAGAATTATTTTATAATTAACTCTACTTCTCCTTTTGTTGTTTTTCTTCAAAATATAATTTATTTTCTTGGGTGTCAAAAATTAATTCATGTAAAATAGAAAGACGCAATTTTTGCAAAAATAGAGGCGTTATTTCATCTACATTTTTAATGGGTTTTAGTTGTAATTCAATTAAGGATTCTAATTTTCTATGATCGTAAAAAATTGGACTAATTTCATCAGGGTATATGATGCACATTAAGAAGAATGGGTGCCCTTTATTTCTCGTTTTAATCTGAGTTTGATCAAAAAGAGTTAAACTATAAACTAACGCTTTTAAATTGAGTGTTCCGAACGGGTAAGGCCCAAAAAGTCCAATATGATACTTCTTTCCATGACCAAGGCTAACAGGATAAAGCGAGCCTACTAAATTAATTTGTTGCTTGTAACGTGGATCATTAGGATCGATATTATCTACAGCTTGAATTAGCGGACCACGAATGTCATCAATTTTATAAGCAACCAGAAATATCTTCTTGAGATCATCCTCTATAATTGCAGGAGTGGTATATTGCGACACAATTTGTTCGATTTCTTTTAAAGTAATATTGAAGAGAATTTTATGTGCGGTTTCTTCTTTTTGTAGTCGTTGAACATTATTTAATATGAAATTCAATCGATCTCGAGCACGTTGAGCTTGGATCGTTAATCCACGAGATTCCGCTAGCTGCATAGCATCTGCTAAAAGGCTCTCTGCTTTATTAAATTCAAGTTTTACCGAATATAACATTGCATAAACCAAAGAAGCGTTAACATAGAAAGGCATTAATCCTTTTTCAGCTGCTAAGCTCATTGCATCTTGAATATAATGCATCGCCTCATTATAACTGGATTCTTCATTATCATTCTCCTTGTATCTAAGCAAACCCGCCTCCGCGAGATATACTAATGTTTGAAATCGCAGTTCAATATGTTTTAATTTTTCTGTAATTTTCTCAGTTTCATTTAATAGAAATTCAGCTTCCCACAAATTCAATTTAGAAATGTTAATACGAGCGCGTTGTAATAAAACCTTAGCGCGCAATGTATCCGATTTTAATTTCCATGCAATTTCATTTGCTTTTTTTAGAATTTTATACGCTTCATGGTAATTTTTTTCTCGGTGATAAATTTCTGCCAATATTGTTAATATATTCATTTCTGGTTGATAAATTCCAGATTGAGTTATAAAATCCTGCGCTTGCAATAGAAGTTGTTTCGCTTTGTTAATATTTCCACGTCGTAACCAAAACTTAGCATATTTTTCCAGCATATCAATATGAGCAAGTTTATCATCTATTTCATCATAAAACACAAGGGCTTGCTCAAAAAGATATTCCGCTTTTAATATATCTCCTGTATCTGTGCATAAATCCGCATAATTTCTACAGATTAAGGCAATATTCCGAATATCTCCCATTTCTTCGGCGATTTTTAATGTTTTCTCGTATTCTTTTTTTGCTTGAGTATATTCACCAATCAATTTAAGCGCTCCGGCATAATTTGATCCGAATATTAAAATTCCTCGAAGGCAATCGATTTCAAGGGCTCTTTCTGTGCAGTATTTATAAATTTCTATGGCTTCTTCAATATTACCTAGATCTTCTTCAATTATTGCTATGTTATTAAAGGCGTTAATTGCTGGGACTGGATTTATGGTTTCTGCCATTTTATATGCTTTTTGAAATAGATATTTCGCTTCATCTAGTTTTCCTTGAGAATATCGAATGATACCCAAGCGATTTATTGCATATGCTTCTCGACTAGGTAGATTTAAAGTTTGAAATATAGCGATTGCTTGTTCTATCCGTTGGGCAGCATCATCGAAATCTCCACAATCTCGCTCGATAGTCCCTAACCCCACTAAAGCTTCTGCCTTCTCTTTTTGAAGATTAAGTTCTTCACTTTTTGCTAGAATGTGTTGGAAAAGTTTTTCTGCTTTCTCTATTTTCGAATTCAACCAGTAACATGTTGCTAATTCTACTTCAAGCTTAATGCGTTGGACAAGAGTAAGATCTTTTTGAAGATAATCGCTTATTTTTTTTTCAGCTTCAAGATAATTCCTATTAACAAGCCGCTGAAGTTCACGATATTTCTCTTCAAAAGAATTCACTTAATCTCACCTCTATTCTCACACAATAATTCTTTTTGGAATCCTTAATTCTTTTTGGAAGAGATTTTAAAAAAAGAAACTCCTGGATTATTTGATCTAATGGGGGTAATTATAAAACCTTCTTTCCGAATCTCTTGAATAAATCTTTTTGATCGGATGTAATTCTTTAAAATATAGCCAGAATGATAACCATGAACAATTTCAATGATATTATCTGTGGAAAGATCCGCCTCGCGGATGCAATAAAGTATCTCAATCACAGCTTCAATTAGTTCCATCCCATGTAGATCAATTTTCATTATATTTCCAATTAAATAGTAATGCACTCTAAATTTTAAATGGAATAATTCGAAATATTTAATACTTCACTCTTATTCAATTGTAATAAGCTAAAATAATTTGAGTTACTATTTTCGTGAATAAAATGCATCTAAATCGTTTCATTTCTTGTAAAACTACCTTTACTCGATAGCTCACTGCGTCGGGGGATTTAATCTTGCACCCCGTAGTAAGTGAGGATGAAATAAAACGAATGCTTTGATTGCCACATGGATTAAACATGCTTCAACGCAAATAATGGGTAATTTTTATTTGTTAATTACCTTCTACACTCTCGCTTGCGTAGTAGTGAGCGCTCAATTTTTATCCATTTAGTATTTATTAATTATAGAATTCTCTTTGAATAAAAAAGTCTGGGATACAAGATGTATACCATATAATTGTCCTAGTTTGCTTTGGAATTGCCTATATCGCAAACTATACCAAAGATTTTTATATTTTGGGTAATAAATTTAATTTGTTATTGAAATGAAATCGTGATATTGATCTTTCAATTCAGGTGAAACCTATGAAAAATGAAATGAAAAATGAAGAATCATTTCCTGTGTGTTTTAATGTATATCCTTTTCCTTTCGGTAGCACTTCTCTCACTTGTTAATGGCTAATTTTTACTTCTACATTATCAAATGGACTGTAAATTCTATGCAATATTGTGTAAACATTGCTAAATATGCAAATTCCTTTTTTTTTATTAGTCTGCAAAAAATTAAAACAAGTGATGAATATGATAAAAATTTCAAACATATCGCCAAACAGAATTCAAAAATTGGGTGCCTTCGTTGTAGGTGCTGTTGTTAAACAACTTTACCCTAGCATTCGACTAATTTCAGCCCATGCTAGTGATGATGACTTTTATTATGAATTCGGGGTGCAACATCCCTTAAAAAACGCCGACCTGATTAAGATCCACAAAGCATTGGATGAATTTATCTCTAGTTCGCCAAAGATTCAACAATTTTCTATCCGGATTGAAGATGCTTATTGGTTGTTTCGATCAGAGCCGGAAAAACTTGTTGAACTAGACAAATTAATTAATGAATATTTTGCTCCACCAGTTATCTGTCAAATTAATGAATATTTTGATATATGCTGCGAGGAAATTCCCGAAATTCTCTTGGATTCAATTGTTATTGAAGAAATTAAAGGAATAATTCCGTCTCAACAATTTGATAATTCACCATGGATTCGTCAGCGCATTTATGGTTCTGTGCGAGCTTAGTAAAGCATTTTTTATCTTTTTTTCTTTTTTTTT
>CAYRPF010000050.1:15158-23817 GCA_964426185.1 uncultured archaeon
AGTTTACGTTTTTGGAAAATTCTGAAGTAAATACCATTCGATTAACTTACAAATTATAGTTGTTTGCTCAATTAATAAGTTATGTCCAGCACGATCTATTATGAAATATGAAATTTGTGGGAACTTCTCGATTATTGAAAAATGATCTTGATAACCCACCGTGCTATCTTGTTTTCCCAACAACATCAGTAAAGGGAAAGAATATAACTTCGAGGAGGAATCTATTGAAACTGATAATCGATAATTTTCTCGGAATAATTGTGAGACGAATGGTTTATTGACTGTTTGGTATGCTGAATAAATTAATTTAGAGAATTTTGCCCAATTTTCAGCCGAAATAACTGTAGTACTTCTAAGATATTCTTTCAACTCAGATGGAGTTAGAGTGTTTCGAAATCCCGGTGTTTCAGAAATTATTTGGCTGGAAGGTAAGGTCCGTTTAGATAATTCTGGAATCACAACCGGACATATTAGAATTGAACCCAGAATCTGAGAAGATAAACGAAAAATTAACCCTTGGGCTAAATAACCTCCATAACTCTCTCCTACAAGTAGAAATGGTTTAGTTCCAATCGTATTCTTGATGAAAATTTCCAATAGTGCTAAAATATCATCTGAACTATGAATTTTTGGAAGAATCGGGGTATTTCCCATTCCAGGTAGATCAAGATAAATTCGTTGAAACGATAATTGTGGGTGTGATTTAAAAAAGGGTTCAAAAATTAGAGAAAGTGTACGGTGATCCACTCCTAAACCATGTATAAATATGATCGGTATTCCTTGCCCTATTTTCTCAAACCAGATTGATTTAGTTAGCATGGATTTTTCTCACAAAATAAAAATATGCGAGCGAATATTTAACTCTGAATTATTTGCGATAAAACTAAACTTAGCTCGCCCAAATTATATGGCTTCTTTAGCACGCCGCTATATCCATATTTTTTATAATTGCTGAATATGGGATCATCAATAAAACCGCTTGAAACTATCGCTTTTATCTGATTATCAAGGTTTTTCAAGATTAAGGAACCAAATTCACCCGCACCGCCGATTTCAGAAAAATCTAAAATAACAGCATTGAATGGATTTTCTTTTTCTTTATGATTTCGATATTTTTGTAAAGCATCTATGAAATTTCTTGCCAATTCTACTTGATAGCCTAATCGAGTAATCATTTTTCTTGCTGTATCTAAAATTGATTCATCATCATCCATCAACAAAACTTTTCCTTGTCCCAAGACTAAAGTGTGGGGTTTTTTCGATAAATTTTGTGAAGTTTCTTCTTCTAGCGCATTGTTACTCATGTTTGAGATATTTTTTAATTCACTCGCAGATGACGCGGTTCCAATAGATTTAGAAATATTGAGTAATTGAGAGATTAAATTACGAGCTTTAAGACAAGCTTGTTCTGCTTCCTCTAAACTCTCATATGTATCAGTATTTTCAGCAACATCCAGTTTCGATAAATTAATATTGCCCAAAATTGTTGATAATACATTGTTCAAAGTATGTCCTAAAGTTCTCCCCACACTACTAAAAACACCTATTTTTTGTTTTAATTGAATATTTTTTTGTTCTAATTGATTCTCGTTAGATATGGTAAATGCTCCCGTTTTTGCTCCTGTTTTGGGCAATTTTGGTTTTAATTCATGGATTTGTATTGAATCTCCGTTTTTTAATCGATGTGAGTTATTTTTCTGAGTTTTTAACCATTCATGGTCAACTTCAAACAGAATTTGTAGAAATTGCTCTTCAACGATTCCATCATCTTGTTGAATTTCATTAATTTTTGTTAAATTACTCTCAAAATAGTATTCAAGCATCCGATTCATTACCGCAATAGGGATTTCATCCGGAGATTCTTTATCTGCAATTACAACAAATAAATCTTTATTTGCGTTTTTTTCAAGTAAGATCTTGTAGTGAGTAAATTCTATATAGTGAATAGGATCATCATTAAAGAAGACCTCGCTGGAAGAACTAATTGCACTGAAAAAGCCTGAAAAAAACAGTTCATTGATATTCCATATTTCATTTGCATTTTCGGGAGAAAACCAACTAAAAAATGGTACTCCAGATGAGCGGATCCATAAAAATCCGTATAAATATCTAGCAATATGAGTATTTAATAGATTCAAGAATTATATCACAATGATCAGGCTTTTCTAACCACAATTAAAGTAGGTTAGTTATTTATATATATCGACCTTATTGTATTCTTTCTAATAAAATATCCAACAAAAATAAAAAAAAGAAATTATAATCCTAAATCATCAAGTGAACGGATAACATCTTCAAAATACATCAATCCTGGACCTCCCGACATTAAAACCACAACCTCACACGCTTCTATAATTTCTTGTCGGGTAGCTCCTAAATCCACCGCATTTTTAACATGCCAAACAATACAGCGTTCACATTGAGCTTTCACAGAGATTGCAATACCGATAATTTCTTTAAATTTTGCGCTCAAAGCTCCGCTTTTTTTGCTCAAACGCATGAATTTTCCAAAGCTTTGCATCCATTCGGGATCAATTTGACCTAAATTTTTCATATGATCGTTTGTTTTTCCCAATATTTCTTTGGTTAAGTTAGAGTTAGAAGTATTTTCACTCATATCTAAATATGATGGAATTTCATAAAAAACCTATGGACTTTATAAAATAAAGCGAAGCGATTAAATTATATTTAGTATAAGTGAATATTTTAAAAACTACAATATTTTCTTTGTGTACATTAATGTACATAAAGGTTCTTATGAGAACTAACTATTTCTTCCTATAGTATTTACAAACTCTTATTAAAAAATGAACTGATTATGGAAGCTGCTACCTTTTTTAATCTAATTCGGGAAAAAAACATAAATTTTTTTACGGGCGTCCCTGATTCTACTTTACAAGCGGCTATTAATTTTCTTAACACAGATCTTGCCCGCGATTCCAACGTGATCCATATCCGTGCGGTAAATGAATGTGAATCGATTGCATTATCAGCAGGATATTTTTTAGGAACAAACCAAATTGGGATGGTATATATGCAGAATTCTGGATTAGGCAAAGCTGTGAATCCTCTTACTTCTTTGGTCGATCCTCAAGTTTTTTCCATTCCAATTCTTCTTCTTATCGGTTGGCGTGGGGAACCCGGTAAGCCAGATGATCCCCAACATATGAAAATGGGACAAGTTATGCTTCCCATATTAAATGATTTGGAAATTCCTTATTCAATCCTTGAAAATGATGAAAAAGATCTAGAAATTAAATTGAACACCGCTTTAAGATCTATGAAAGAACGTTCGGCGCCCTATGCTCTGATATGTACCAAAGAATTCTTTGACCCTTATCCAGATAATTCTGAAAATACCTATCACAGCGATTTAACATGTGAACTTGCAATTGATCATATCTTAAACACTTTTCCTTCAGATACAGCGATAATTTCTACCACGGGAAGAATTTCGCGAGCGTTGTATCATCTTCGTGCTAAAAGAAATGAAAAACATCGAGAATTTTATACTTTAGGTTCCATGGGCTGTGCTTCGGCTATTGGTTTAGGTTTATCAAAATCATTGGAAGCAGTAGGGAAACGCATTTTGGTAATTGATGGAGATGGAGCGGCATTGATGCAATTAGGTCATTTTTCCTCTATCGGAAATCAAGCACCTCAAAATTTCTATCATATTCTCATCGATAACAATTCCTATTGCTCCACTGGATGTCAACCTTCTATTTCAGAATCAGTGGATTTCGCCGCGGTGGCAAAAGCTTGTGGATATCGTTATGCACTTACCGTTGATTTGGAGAAATTCTTGAAATCTGAACTACCATGCTTTTTGGAAACGGTAGGGCCTTCACTTTTGGTAATTAAGGTCAAACGGGGTAGAAAAAAATACCTTCACCGCCTGCAATCGCCTCTAGAATACAAGAAAAACTTTCAAATCCATTTAAATCTATAGGCGTTTGATATATAAGAAACTAACACAAAATTAATACTATGAAAACGCGCACCTTGGACGAAATCCAGCGGAAAATTGAAGGTAAACAAGCTACCATCTTAACAGCCCAAGAAATTTTAGACGGTATGGCAGATGGAAAAACATATGAATTTGAAGATGTTGATGTTGTAACAACGGCCACAAAAGGAATTATGTCTGGCACTTCTCTTATTCTTTCCTTTCAAATCGCTGAACCGCGCGTTTTCTCCAAAGTTAAGTCAATCATGTTGAACGGAATCGAAGCATATCCTGGTCCAGCGCCTAATGAATTCTTGGGAATTGTTGATTTGGTTATGTATGGCACGCAAAAGAGTCATAATAATCCAAACTATGGGGGTGGTCATCTCTTTAGGGATTTGCTTGAGCGTAAACCAATTCATGTATGTGGAAAATCCGTTGAGGGAGATAATTTTGATTTGACAATTACTTTGGATGACATCCCATTTGCTCAAATGTTGGGAACTCGACATGCTTTTCGGAATTACAATGCATTCATTAACCCTAGTAATAATTTGGTTGATTCTATTTTTTCGATTACTGGATTGGCTCCAAATAATCAAGAAATTTCTTTTTGTGGCTGCGGTGGTTTAAATCCTCTTGAAAACGACCCTGAACTGAAAACATTACATCTTGGAACACCCATTTCTGTAAATGGTGCAATTGGACATATCATCAATACTGGAACGCGTTCTTCTCCAAATCGGCCTAATTTAATGACTTTGGCTCCCTTAAAATCAATGAAACCAGAATTCTTGGGAGGATTTAAAACTTCTAATGGACCAGAAGTTATTTGTACCATTGGTGTCCCAATTCCAGTTCTATCCGAACAAATTTTGAAGCAGATTCTGAGAACCGAGTCAAAAATACCCTTGAATATTGTTGATATTGTGGGCAGGGAGAAAATTGGCGAGACAAATTATGCGGAAGCGTGGAAAGGGGATTGGAATATTACCTGGTCAAAGGAACAATGTTATTCCTGTGATTTTCAAAACGGATGCCCTGTTGAAGTTAAATGTCCCACAAATTGCTTTTCCGTAATTTTCGGCATTGATAAACGCTACTGTTTCAACTGTGGAGCTTGTTTGCGTATTTGTCCCCATTCTGCATTTAAAGGTGATTTAGGCATGATACCTTATCAGAATCGCAAAATACCGATAACTTTACGCCAGTCGGATCGAATTGGGGCCATTCGAATGATGAACACTTTAAAACGAGATATATTAAAAGGTGACTTTTCTTTGGTTCAAAAATACGATTTTTAAGAATGATATCCGATTTCTTCTGTTGAGAATTTGCGATATCAACACATAATTTTCTCAATTTAATAATTTTTTATGCAAATAATTATTTATTCTTATCAATTCTTATCAATTATTATCTACAAAAATGAGTGATATTAATGATGGAAACAACTCGATTAACAAAGGGCTACTCACGTGTTTCAAAAATACGCACTATCGCATACGGACTTGGACCAATGGCTGATCAAATGAGTCATCAAATGTTTTCTTTTCTGGTATTTACCTTCTACTATGCTGTGGTTCATATAAATATCAAGCATTTGATGTGGGGATTTATTATTTTTGCCGTGTGGGATAGCATAAATGATCCTTTGCTTGGACCGATTTCTGATCGAACCCAAAGTAAATTTGGACGGCGAGGATTTTGGATCTTAATCAGTATTATTCCGTTTGGATTGAGTAATGTCATCCTATTTACTGTTGGGGTGCACTGGGCTTATTGGTTAAAATTCGCATATATGTTGATAATTATTATGTTATATGACACGATATATACGGTCTTTTCCTGTAATCAGCTCGCTCTGTTTTCGGATATGTTTGAGACAGAACAGGAGCGTGGGCTGGCAAATATGTGGAAATCGGTTCTTACGATTGTCGGCGTCATAATAGGTTTTGTTCTTCCCACAATTTTTATTAAACCGATGACACCGCAAACCGGTGAAATTGAAGAATTGATATCAATAACCGATAGCTATATCATTACTGGCCTAGTGGTGGGCATTCTTACTATTTTGGCTGGATTTGCCTTTTTCAAATGGGGAATGCAAGAAAATATTCACCATCAACTGGAGAAATCGGAAGATCAACCTGGATTTTTCAATATGATACGAGACGTGATAAAAAACAAAGATTTCATAATTTTCACGATAGCGAACTTAGTAAAATGGTTCGTATTCAAACTACTTACAACTATTGTTCCATTATATGCAATATTTGTCTTAGGTATCCAAGAAGGTGGTATTTTAGTATCAGCCCTTTTACTGGTGGCTTTTTTAGCTGCAACTGCGGCATTTCCGTTAATGAAAACTATCGGTTTGAAAATTGGTTGGAGAAACGGCTTCATTCTTTCTTCTGCATTCTGGATATTGGCTTTGATTCCCTTCTGGTTTTTGGAAAATCAGCCTTATTGGGCAATTTTCTGTATGGTTTTTGTGGGCGTCGGGTTATCGGGTGCAATTTATTTTGTTGAGCCTATAATCGGTAATATTGTGGATAAAGATGAATTAAAAACAGGTATTCGGAGAACAGGGACATTTTATGGAATAAATGGCTTAATTAATCGTTATTCTACCATTATGGTATTTGTTGTTTTGGCAATAGTGCTTTCTGGATACGGTTGGGAAGATTTCTTAGTATCTCCTTCTTTGGATCAGTATCAGAATATGGTTTTAGGATTAAAATTGTTGATGACCCCTATTTCAATCGGGGCTTTAGCCTTAGTAATTATATTTTTGCTTCTTTATCGGTTACATGGCGAAAAATTGGTGAAGATTCAAAATGAGTTGAAAAAAAGGCGCGAATTACTTCTAATCAACCAATAATTTTTCCAATTTCATTTTTTTTTTTAAATCATATAAATGATGAATTATGTCTTTCTCTCAAATTTCCTTAGAAACAATTTCTGTTCAAAGCGCAATAGAGCAGATGACCGAACTTTCTCCTGAATTAACCCCCCAGTTAGATCAAATGTTAGCTTCTACGCATCGAAATGATGTACCGAATTTTTGGGATGCTGATATTTCTAATCATTATTATATTCCAGTTCCTGATGGTGAAATCCGAGTTATTCACTATCGACCTGAATTTTCTGCTTCGATTAGACCTTTAGTCTTCGTTCCCGGCTGGGGAGTTTCACCTGCTGGATTTCAAGATTTATTCGAAGTTATCTACGAGAAAGTCGAATTTTACTATATTGAAACCCGTGAAAAACGAAGCAGTCGAATGCATCGGTGGAAAAGTAATTTTACCATGAGTCAAAAAGCTCTGGATGTGCAAATTGCTATCCTAAAATTAGGATTGGATAGCGACGATTTTGTTTTGATGGGTCCGTGTTGGGGCGCTGCCGTTATCATGCAAGGATTAATGGACAGATGCATACAAGCACCTACGATTATAACTATGGATCCTATGCATACTCTGTGGTTTTCCAAATTTGTTTTGAAATGGATTGCACCCATTTTACCTTCATGGCTTTTTTATTTACTTCGGCCAATTATTCAATGGTTAAAATTACGAAACATGCATGAACCGGTGCAAAAACAGCGTGCTAAAGATTTTATTGCCAGTGCAGAATTGTGGAAATGGAAAAAAGCAGCATGTCAAGTCCGAAATTTTGAATTATTTGAAAATTTACACCGTATTCCTCAAGAAGTTATTGTAGTTAACGGAACCAATGATGCCATCCATAATCAAGAGGATTATCCTAAAATTGCTATTGGACTTCCTAATTCGCGTTTTCTCTTTTTGAAAACTGGGGAGGAAAATCGTGAACGCCTAATGGGTTTAGTGGCTCTTCTCTACACACAAATAGGAGCCGAGACTAAAATTCCCCCCATTTTTGAACCATTCGAGAAAAAAATCCCTCGAGAAGTCGAGAAGTTGTAATTTATATTTTTTTATCTTCCTCCCTCCTTATTTCTTATTTTTCCTTCAAGATGCTTGCAACCAAGGTTAATAAGCTTACTGCTGTAACAATGAAAAATCCATTCCCCAACCGCCATTGCAAATCGGCTGTTCCGATTAATATAAAAATATCTTCATTCTTACCAAATATTGCAGATACACTCTCGTCGTAGAGCATCTCATGAATTTCAGGGATATTTCCCAAACTGTAGCAGAAATAGGCGAGTCCTGCAACCATTATCATTGTGCCAATGATGGAAACTACGTTCTTATTTGTAAAACCACCAATAACAGCAATAACTGCACCTAATATAGTTCCGATAGAAGCAATCAATAGAACATATCCTTCAATTTTAGTCGTATCACTGTTTGCATCATTTGAAATAATTCCGAATGGCGAAAGATAGTATTTTGTTACGCTATCTCCTATGATTGTTGTCAAATTTTGTGTATATTGCCACCAACCAAGGGTAATATCAGCAAATGGGAGAAATGTTCCAATTAGAACAATCAAGCCGCCCACAATTACAAGAATTTTTTTCATTCATTTATACCCCTAATTAATTTTATTTAGGTGAAATTTGATTACACGGATTGATATTTGAATTTTTTCTTACATTTTTTTCTATTTGCTCCTTTGAGAGTTTTTAACCGAGAAAATTGGGAAATTTGAAGATGAATTCAAGAAATAAAGAAAAAAATTTTAGCCTGAGGGGTAGTGCCCCTCTTTAGAGATAAATTTCCA
>CAYRPF010000051.1:0-23793 GCA_964426185.1 uncultured archaeon
AATCGATCGTTTGGAGGATTATCAAATACCTGTTTTGGAGATCCTCTATATATAACCTCTCCCGAGTCTATGAATATTTTAAATTTCGTCTAAAGAATCGGGATTTTCACATAAAAGATATTGATAAAGAATATTCTTTAAATCTCCTACAGACACCTCAAACTTCTCTTCTTTTAATAGATTTTTATATAAATCTAAAATTTTATTAAAGGAGATTTTGCTCCTACTTTGATAATGTGATTTTATGATCATGTCGAAAAACTGAATTTTTTGTTCAAGCTGCTTAATTATTTCAGGATCGGTAATAAATTCACCTTTAAGTATATTATCTTCAATTACTTTATAATTTGCTTCATGAAATCTTTTAAGAAAATCATAAAACCTTATCCATAATCCTTTATCCATATCAACTCTATCTATAATATAAATCCCGATAAGTTCATGATATACCCTTGCAATTATCCGAGTATTTTTACCGGATAAAAAAAATGAATCTAGTCCATTATAATCCATTTTCTCCCCAAATTGCACGGTTTTGGCAAAATATTTGGATATCTGTTCTTGGTTTGATTCAGAATTTGTTTTTGAAACAAGAGAATCAAAAAAGTTAGGAGTACTTTCATATGAAAACAGTATAATTCCCTTCAAATTTGCTAAGATAAATCCTTTCACATAATTCTTTTCAGTTAATAGCGTATCTTTTAGTTTGGAAATGTAGGTAGTATCAATGAAATTAATTATTTGTAATCCTTTCTCACTTAATTTTGTTATTTTCTGATTATTTTCCTTAACAAGAATTCCATCACGAATAAGAATATTGAAAAATCCGACAATTTCAATTGGTTGTATACGCAAACGATGTTTTAATTCATCATAATCTGGCTTTTTGGGCTTTTTAAAATGGCGCATGAGCTCAGTTTCGATAAAAAGATCGTAAAAATCAAAATTCTCGTTGTTCTTATAGACACTTACCAAAGTTCGTAATATTGCGAAAATTGTTTCATTAATAAATTGCGGTTGGTTACTCGTTGTAAAGAAATCTATATTTATTCTTGATTCTTTTCTAACTTCTTGTAAATTTCTCTTTAAATCGTTCAATTTTTGGACAGTTAATAAATCAATTTTATGTAATAATATCCCTATACTCGCATTTATGTGATGTTTTCTTACATTTTCATCAAATTGTCTAATAACATCTAGATTTTCATACCATTCATCTGTAGCTTCAAGAATTAGAAAAACCACATCTATATTGTCTAATAAGCAAGAATCTTCATCAAACCACTGAGATAGATTTGGCCCCGGTAAATTGCATACTAATAGTTCTGTTTCGACATCATTTTTTTGTTTAACTTTTTTTTGCTTAACTGCTTTTTTTTTTTGCTCAAATGCTTGTTTTAATACATTTAGAGGATTAACTTTATCGAAAAAGATCTTTCTTATGGTATTTTTTCCTGAACCCGCTCTGCCAATGAAAGCAATTCTAACTTTGGGAGATTCCATAATACTATTAATTAAAGGAACAACCTAAATATATTCGTAAATTTAATATAGAAATAGAAAAAAACATTGCATATCATTACATATCGAGTTCTTTCTTCAATTTTTCGATCTCTTTCTTCAAAGTATCGGAATCTTTCTTCTCACTAGCGGTTTCTGGCTCGGAACTGTAAAGAGAAATACTTTCCATCTTCTCTTCAGGTGTCTCCGGAAGTTGCCCTGCATCTTCGAGCATTAACTCTGTCTCTAATTGGGAAAGATCTTCATCAATATCTATGCCCATATCAACTTCTGGATCCCCAGCAAATAGCTCACCGGCTTCATTGATTTGTTCTATGCTTTCTTCAGCTTCTTCGGTGATTTCAAGTGCGCGCTCTGCATTAACAGTGGTAGCAGCAGCCTTTAATTCTGTAGCGGCGGTTTCCATAGTTCCAGCAACATCAGTAATAACATTTGCTTGCTCCAAAGCATCGAGCTGACGTTCAGCACGCATAATCATTGCATTGTATTGCAAGATTTTGTTTTGAAACTGCTTATAACGAATAAGCATGGTCTTTGCGGCTTTCTGGTTTCCCATTTTTAGGAAACTTTTTGCTTTTGACCGGCATAATTGAGCTTTATTTTCATAATCCTTAATTTTCATATCCAATTTATGTGTAAGGGTCTTTAATTGAGCTTCAGTGGTTAATTTTTCACTTTGCTGTTTTTTACTGGGGAATAATTTACGAAAAACCATAGCATTCACTAATGTTTTAGTATTTTTTTATATATAATAATTAACTATAAGCGTTTCTATATATAATAATTAACTGTAGACCATTCTTTTTAAATGGAGTTAATCAGATGAAACATATCATCATAAATGTATGGCAAATTTCGGAAGAATCTAAGTTGCAAAGTTTAGTTCAAACCGCATTAAACAAGGGATTTTCCAATTTTCTGATAAATTCATCCCAACGAGCCAAGTTTCATGCATACCCTAATATTACGTTATTTGAAGTTGATGATAATTTTCCTACAGCCTTAGAAGGAAAGTATTTACGTGTTATAAGTCCAATAAATCCATCCGAAGATGGCTTAATTCAAAATTCTAAAAAAGAATCAAATCAAATTTCCGAGAATGAATCAATTAATTCTCAGAAAAGCCTTTATCTTGAGTTCAATCAAGAATTAAGCACACAACAGATGGAAAAAATTCAAGAAGCACTAAAAAATCATGTTTTTGCAGTCATTCTCCAACCTAATGATTGGAAAGTAATACCTATTGAAAATTTAATCGCTTTATTTCAGCAAGCATCGGAGCCAAAACCCCTACTTATTGTCAATATCAGTTCTCAATTACAGGATTATAAGTTGGTTACAAATATCTTGGAACAAGGTGCTGATGGAGTGTTATTTTCTCCAAAAACTCATGATGACTTAGAAAAAATTGGCGAATTACAACACAATCGATTTCAACTGCCTCTAATTACCGGAAAAATATCCAAAATTAAATTAATTCCTACTGGTGATCGGGTCTGTGTGGATACTTCATCTTTATTGCAACCCGGTGAAGGATTGTTGGTAGGAAATACTGCAAAAGGATTCGCATTGGTAGAAGCAGAAGTTAATAAATCAGAATTTGTTGAACCTCGTCCATTTCGAATTAATGCTGGAGATGTCTCTGAATACCTTTTAATTCCAAAAAAGGGGGAAAACGGAGAAATGGACTTATCCACAAAATATTTGGTGGAATTTAAGGCAGGGGATCAGATTTGGGTATTCAACACTAAAGGTTTTTGCCGTAGCGTTGCGGTTAGTCGAGTGAAAATCGAAAATCGCCCCTTATTGCTTTTTGAAATTTCGGTAAAATTATCTGATACCAAAGAAGAAATTACCTTTCCAGTAACTTTTCAATATGCTGAAACCGTACGTTTATTTAACTCTAAAGGTAATTCTATTCCCGTCTCGGAGTTGGCAATAAATGATGAAGTTTTAGTCTGTATTGGACCTTCTGCTACACATTTTGGGATGCCAATTCGCGAAAAAATTATTGAAAAATAAAAATCATAATAAATCAATAAATAAATAAGAGAAAAGAAGGAGGTGTGTTTAATCCCCCTTCTTAATATATAAAAAGCTTACTTTATCTATCTTATTTTTTCATTTTCGATAAATTTTGACATTTATTAAGCCATTATCAGCTTTAACTTCGACGTCTTTCTTTGGTTCGAAGGGTAAATGAACGCGTTTTTCATAGAATAATTTATCACGCTTGCCAGTAACGGTTAAAATTTCATTTTTAATTTCTATATCAAGATCTTCTTTGCCAATCCCTGGCATTTCGAAGGTATAAATTTTTTCAGATGGAATTTCTTTTTTGGTTTCTGATTTTTTAGATTTACGTGATTTTCCAGATAGTAAGTGCTTGATTTTTTTGCTGGGTAGTTTTCTAAAACCTCGTCCATAGCGATTTTCAATGCTTTTCACGAATTTTTCCAACGTTTCATCATCTACATTGCCTTCAATTGTAATTTCAGGTTCAGCCATACCAGTTTCATATTTATATGTCAAAGCATAGCTCTTGCTATCATCATTGGAATCAAAAAAGTTTTCATAATGAGAGGTGTAGTGATAAGTGTTCTTGTCGTCTTTCGCTTTTTCAAATAATTTGTCAAATTCATCATCAAATTTGTTCCATTCATCAAAAATTTTGTTGAATTGTTTGTCAAACTCGTCAAAAATGTCCGGTAGCTTCATGGTATCACGCCTCCTTCAATGGTTGGTTTGAATAATGTAAGGATTTGATTATTTGTTAACTTTATGTTAACAATGAATCAAATTCAAGTAAGTAATATTATTCTGAGTATTTAAATGTTTTGTATCATCTACTACCAACAACTGGTGTTAACTAAACAAATACTATTTTCAACAAAAGAACAAACCTAACAAAATTCATGTATAAGACGTAAACTTTTTCACTTTAAAATCATTCAACTATTCTAACTCTTGGTAGGTTTTAACAATTATTCTCAAGCCCATAAATTTAAGAGTTAGGTATGCTTAGCATCATTAGGTTTACCGTTTATGTATTTGCGCCAAGTATATGCCACCAAACATCCTGCAATTTCATTTGAAATTTTCCCACCGAAGGGTAATTATCCTATCAACCAACTACTGGAACAATTGGAAATTTTCAGTCAATTAAAACCAGATTATATAAGCGTAACTTACGGAGCGGGTGGTAGCACTAAAGATAAAACCATAAAAATTGCAGGTATGATTAAAGAAAATTTTCAAATTGAGCCTCTTGCCCATTTAACTTGCATAACTTCCACCAAAGATCAAATCCACAGCATAATCTCCGATCTGAGCAATCATGATATTGAAAATGTGTTGGCATTGCGCGGAGATATACCGACGGATCCAAATTTTGTTTTTCCTACTCCTTTACATTTTGAATTTGCAAGTGATTTGATTCGGGAACTAAGAAAGGAACGAAAATTTTGTATTGGAGCGGCTTTCTACCCGGAGGGTCATATCGAAGCACCCAATCGAGAAATCGACTTCAAGAATGTGGCCTATAAGGCAAAACAAGGAACCGACTTTTTAATTTCTCAAATGTTTTTTGACAATGCATATTTTATCAAGAGTGTAAAGAAATTGCGCGAAATGGGAGTTAATCAACCAATTTCTGCAGGAATCATGCCGATTACCAACATCAAACAAATACAGAGAATAGCAGATTTATGTGGTGCAACGTTTCCCCCAAATCTTTTGAAAGAATTGAAAACACGGGCAGATAATCCAAAACATGTAGAAGATTTCGGTATTCAATATGCTACCGATCAAATTGCAGATCTTTTGAATAGTGGGGTGGAGGGAATCCATATTTACACCATGAATAAACCCAGAATTGCCGAAAAAATCATTCAGAATATCAGAAATTTACGATAGAGAGTGGATTAAACTGATCATCACACCATACAAATTGTTACCTGAAGTAAAACGATATTTGGGTGGTTTAAATCATCAAGAAATGGATTCCGAAATTTTGCAGATTATTGAAGAAGTCATCCAAAAATCTCGACCTCAATTTCTGTTAAAATTTTTTCCAATTAATGTTTCAATGGAATCAGTCAAAGTTTGTATAGAAGATTCAGATATTTGCTTTAAGTCAATGGATTTGGCAAAATTATTATCAGAAAGCAGAGAATGTGGAATTGTTGCAATCACATTAGGGCATGAAATCGACCGTCAAATAGCATTATATAATAAAACTGACTTATCCCGTGGAATTATCTTCGATGCCGCCGCAAGCGCATATGTTGAAGCAGTATGTGACAAAAGACAGCAAGAAGTTGAGCAAAAGTACCGAGAAAAAAGATTAGGGTTTACATTTCGTTTTGCACCAGGGTACGGAGACTTGAATTTAAGCATTCAACCAATTTTACTCAATCTTCTAAATGCTTCAGTAAAAATTGGGATTTCCGTGTCAAAATATTATACTCTCTATCCGCGAAAGTCAATGACAGGCATATTTGGAGTTGTACTGCAAAAAAACATGCAAAACCAAATTGATTTTCAGCAAAAATCGGGAAATTCATCAAAATATCAACGTCCTAAGAAAACTGACCATCCAAAGTGTCATTCATGTTTAAATTATAAACATTGTATATATTTAAGTGAGGGAACATATTGTGAATATCGAAAAAGAAATCTATGACCATTTATGCTTTTTTGACGGGGCAATGGGAACAACCTTACAGCAAAAAGGCTTAAAAACCGGTGAAATACCTGAAAAATTGAATTTTACCCACCCAGAACTGATAAAAAGCATCCACCAAGAATATTCTGAGGCGGGTGCAGAAATGATCAAAACTAATACCTTTGGAGCCAATAAATATAAATTACATCCAACTGGCTTAGAAGTAGAAAAAACTATTGCTCAAGCCATAAAATTGGCTCGTGAAGGCGCAAAAGGAAAGTTGATTGCTTTAGATATCGGTCCCATTGGCCAAATGCTTGCACCAGTTGGACCATTAGATTTTGATGAAGCCTATGAAATGTTTAAAGAGCAGATCTTGGCCGGAGTAAAGTATGGAGTGGATTTAGTGTTAATTGAAACGATTTCGGATCTTTACGAGGCGAAAGCTGCGATTCTAGCTGCCAAGGAGAATTCATCACTACCAGTTTTCTGCACTATGACTTTTCAAGAAGATGGGAGAACACTAACTGGAACGGATCCTGAAACTTTAGTATCAGTTATCGAAGGCTTGGGAGTAACGGCTTTGGGGGTTAACTGCTCTTTGGGACCCGGAGAAATTTATCCAATTGTGGAACAAATAATGCAGTACACTTCAATTCCGGTAATTGTACAGCCAAATGCAGGACTTCCCGTATTAAAAGATGGAAAAACGGAATTTCTGATAACTCCAGAACAATATGTAACCCAAATGACTAAAATACTTGATTTGGGTGTTCATATAATTGGAGGATGCTGCGGCACCACACCTGAATTTATCCGTCAAATGGTCTCGAAATTTAAAAATTTTACCCCCCCTCCAGTTAGAAGCCAACTACGAACCACTTGTGCATCACCATGCCATACTGTTGAAATTGGAAAAGATATTGTCATAATCGGAGAAAGAATTAATCCTACGGGTAAAAAACAGGTTAAGGAAGCTTTGAAAGCAGGTAATCTTGATTATTTACTCCAAGAAGGAATCCGTCAGAAAGAAGCGGGAGCCCATGTTTTAGATGTGAATGTAGGTTTGCCAGATATCGATGAAATTGAAATGTTACCCCGCATTTCTCGGGAACTACAAGAAATTCTCGACATTCCTTTGCAATTCGATAGTTCTAATATAGAAGCTTTAGAAAAAGCATGTCGATATTACAACGGAAAACCGATTATTAATTCTGTTAATGGAAAGACCAGTAGTATGGAAAAGCTTTTTCCAATTGCAAAAAAATATGGATGTTTAATGGTTGCACTCTGTTTAGACGAACGAGGGCTTCCAAAATCAGTCCAAGATAGGATTGAGATTGCAGAAAAATTAATATCAACCGCACAAAAATATGGTATTCCAAAAGAATTCCTTCTGATAGACTGTCTTACTTTAACTGCCTCTGCTCAACAACAAGCAGTGAATGATTCATTGGAAGCAATGCGTCAGTTAACGGAAAAATATCAAGTGGTCACGGTTTTAGGGGCAAGTAATGTTTCTTATGGATTACCTGCAAGGCCTTTAATAAACAGAACCTATCTAGCAATGGCCTTACAATGTGGTTTGAAAGCACCAATTACGGATCCTCTCTCATCAGATGTGATTGAAACTATTGATGCTTTTCGGGTATTGGCAAATTTAGATAAAGGAAGTAAAGATTTTATCGATAAATATAAAAACTATACATCACATACCAATCTTTCTTCACCGTTCTCAGCGAAATCAGCGAAAAATTCAGTTTATTTTGAAAATTCTAAAATTCAAGCCGAATCTTCAATGTCATTCCCATCAAAAAGTAAAGAATTGGAAGATATTATTTTGAAGGGTTTAAAAAACCAAGTTGTATCCGTTACCCGCACCATACTACAAGAAATTTCTCCGATGGAATTGGTTGATTCGATTTTAATCCCTGCTCTGGATGAAGTAGGACGTCGCTATGAAACTCATGAAATATTTCTACCTCAACTAATACGGTCAGCTGAAACGGTGAAAGTAGCCTTTGAATTAATCAAAGAACGACTGATTCAAACTCAAAAAACACCAATATCCAAAGGAACGATCATTTTAGCCACAGTAGAAGGAGATGTGCATGATATTGGTAAAAATATTGTTAAAATCCTCTTAGAAAATTATGGATTTCAAGTTATTGATTTAGGTAAAGATGTCAGTGTAAAGAAACTAATATATGCTTTACATGAAAACCATGCCCCATTAGTGGGTTTAAGTGCATTAATGACCACCACGGTGATATCGATGGAAAATATCATTAAAACAATTCATAAAAATAAAATATCGTGTAAGATAATGGTAGGTGGAGCAGTATTAAACCCAGAATTTGCCAAACAGATCGGGGCAGATTTCTATGGAAAAGATGCTAAAGCCGCGGTAAAAATAGCGCAAGATGTTTTTCGGGCCTAGATTTCCTATATTTTTTCCATTTCATTTTTCTTATCATATATAATAGGATTATGGTGAAGCAAATCTTTCATAATTGGCAAAAGTCCAGGACAACCTGCAATCAAATCAAACCCAGTTTGAAGAGTAAAGATCTGATCACTTAAAGGAGCACCAGTGGCATCTAACAGAAAACCCCCTGCTTCCGATAGGATCAATAATCCTGCAGCGAAATCTATAATCCGCAATACTCCTCGAACATCAAAATATAAATCCATATTCCCATTAGCAATAAATCCCAATTCTAAGGCGCAAGATCCCAGAATACGGCGTTTTGATACGGCACGAAATAAATTTTCATTCTCTACTATAAGTTCTTTGCACTTTTCAGAAGAATCGAGATCTGTTCCCATAAAAGCTTGCGAAATATCTGAAATTGATGAACAATGTAGAGGTTTTCCATTAAGAAATGAACCTTTACCTTTTTCTGCCACATATTCATCCCCAGTTTGAAGACTAATTAAAACACCAACTTCAATTTGAGAAATCCTCGGCTCTTTCGCTACTGCTATTGAAACACATGAAAAAGGAATCCCTCGTATGGCATTACTTGACCCATCAACAGGATCGAGTATTATATAGGAAGAAGGATATTCAGATAATGAAATCTGGCGCAAATCTTGAATGAAGGTACGTTTTTGCCCATCCCAGTTATATATTCCAATTTCTTCAGAAATCATAACAAATGGTTTTCCTATCTTTTCAAGTTCTTTAATGATTATATCTTCTGCAATTTGATCAATCTTAGCCGTGATGTCACCACCAGCCCCTTGAGAGATAGGTTGACACGCAAATTCACTCCCGTATATCTTACTCAATTCTTTGTAAGCTTTTTTTCCAGCAGCTATCAAATAAGGAGTCCAAAATGAATTATTTACCATTATTCAACCATCCAAAAAGAAAAATATCAAATAAAATTGAAATTATGAAAACAACCCAGGTTCTTTAAACGGTGCTGCTGCACGCACCCGTTGCCGGGATAAAGTTTGGGAGATTTCATCATATTTTTGAAGTAAATCAGAGGTAAGTGAAGGCGGGATTTTCGAAAGAGCGAAATTTAAATGCGAAAGTTCAATTGTCTCGAAATTTTCCAATTTTTCTCGAATTGCTTGCATACCTGCCTCCCGAATAACATTTTCTAAATCAGCCCCAGAATATAATTCGGTTTTTCTAGCAATTTCAGACAGACTAACTTGAGCTTCCTCAGAGAGTGGCATTGACCGAGTATGAACTTCCAAAATTTTCTTGCGAGAGTTGAAATCCGGCGCAGGAACATACACCAATCGATCAAATCTACCCGGGCGTAACAAGGCTGGATCAAGAATATCAGGGCGGTTGGTAGATGCTACCACTATTACGCCTTTCCTATCTTCAATTCCATCCATTTCAACCAATATTTGATTTACAACCTGCATGCCTACGTTAGAACCTGAAGATCCCATACCGCCACCGCGATTAGCTGCAATTGCATCGATTTCATCGAAATAAATAATGGAAGGTGACGCAAGTCGTGCTTTTCGAAAGATTTCTCGAATTGCTTTTTCACTTTCCCCAACCCATTTAGAGAAAATTTCCGGTCCTTTCACGGTCAAGAAATTCAACTCTGATTCGGTTGCTACGGCTTTTGCAAGAAGTGTTTTTCCACATCCAGGAGGTCCGAAAAGTAAAACACCGTTTATGGCTCTGATTCCTGCTTTTTTATAGAGATGTGGATATTTCAAAGGCCATTCTATGCTCTCCTTTAATTCTTCTTTAACACTTTCTAATCCACCTACATCTTCCCATTTGATATCTGGAACTTCTATCATTACTTCACGCATTGCACTTGGTTCTACAAGGCGTAGTGCGCTTTGAAAATCATCATCCACAATACGCAAGTCTTCGAGTATTTCTGGAGGGATAGGCTTATCTAAGTCAATCTTAGGTAAGATTTTCCGTAATGCAGAAATAGCGGCTTCACGTGCAACTGCCATAATATCCGCGCCAACAAACCCATGGGTTACACGAGCATATTCATTCAAATCCACATCTTCACCCAAAGGCATTCCACGAGTATGAATTAGAAAAATTTCTTTTCTACCATCTTGATCGGGCACTTTCAGTTCAATTTCACGATCAAAACGTCCTGGACGGCGCAAAGCTTCATCAATAGAATTTACTCGGTTAGTCGCACCGATAACAATAATTCGCCCACGGCCTTTCAGACCATCCATTAAACTTAGTAACTGAGCAACCACGCGTCGTTCAACTTCTCCAGATACATTCTCTCGTTTTGGTGCGATAGAATCTATTTCATCAATAAAAATAATGGTTGGTGCCTTTTCTTCAGCTTCTTTAAAGATTTTCCGAAGTCGTTCTTCAGACGCTCCATAAAATTTACTCATAATTTCCGGTCCATTAATCGTAATAAATGTAGCATTTGCCTCTTGGGATACGGCTCTTGCCATTAATGTTTTACCAGTACCTGGTGGTCCATGCAGAAGAACTCCTTTTGGTGGATCAATATTAACGCGATGGAAAAGTTCGGGATGTTTTAAAGGTAATTCAACCATTTCGCGCACACGTTGAATTTCTTCTCCCAATCCACCAATATCATCATAGGTTGTAATTTCTCCCATTGAATTAGTTGCTACAAATCCTTCTTTTATGTCAATTTTGGTGGAGTTTTGTACTTGAACAATTCCCTTAGGGCTGGTTTCAACTACAGCAAATTTTACTTCTCCAATAGATACAGTAGGACTTTTCAAGAAAGGCATCATTTCACGCAGTTCACGATAAGGTCCCTCTTGGGCTTCCTTCTTTGCTAAGTTTGAGCCGGAAATATTAATTATATCCCCAACTTTAAGGGGTTTATTAAGTAAATTTAATTTTATTTGCTGACTTGTTGAAGATAATTTTAAATCTGATTGAATCAAACTCAAAACAACCTTATTAGCAATTTTATAATAACATTTACGTACTTTTACATACTCTCCAATGCCCACACCTGCATTTCGACGCGTTAAGCCATCAATTCGGATCACATCCTTCTCTTTTTCAGATGAAGGAAATAATATCGCCGCTGTGGTCTTCTTTCCAATAATTTCAATAATTTCTCCAGGTGTTAAACCTAATTCTCTAATAACTGATGTATCAATTCTACACATGAACCTTCCCGCTGAAGATTTTGCAATTTCTTCAACTCGGAGAGTTTTCATCGGCCGATCATCTTCAGTCGAAGCCATTCCACTTAATGCCATATATCTCAAAATAATAAAGAAATGAAAGAGTTAAAGTTTTTGGGATGATTTTTATAATAGTTTTCTCAAAAATAGAAATAATTTATCGGGATTAGAAAATTTCTGATCTGTCATTTGAATCCAATGTAGAAAAAATTTCCTCTGTGAAATAAAAAATTCACTTAATGTAGAAGAAAGATTTAATTTAGAAAGCTGAGAAAAATCTGGAGGGACTTCTTTTGAAGAAACTGTTGAAAAATTCGAAGAAGTAAGTTTAGAAAGTGATGAATTATTATCGTTTATTGTTGTTTCTTTACTGCTTACATATTTCTCCATTAATAAAGCGTACAATTTTGCTTGATCTTGAAGCGAAATTTGACCTCTTATTATACGCCCCCACAAACGGCGGGTTTGCAAATCAAGATCTTGCAACTTGGTGGTGACGGTTGATGGAGAGTGTGAAGACCCCCCATTCAAAGATTTTTGCACCTTTATTGATGATTTTGCGGATTTAATAGAGTTCTTAACAATTTGACGGATGTTGGTTTCAAGCAAAGTTAGAAAATTATTAAGATCATCGCATTTAGGTGAAAATGTCAAAGTCGGCCGATCCCATGCATATTTTTTTCCGGGATAATCAAATTTCTCTTCAATCTTTAAGAGAACCGATGGAGGAACTTGATTCTCTTTGTTTCGTTCTTTATTCCACTTGATACATAGTTCCAATGGAGTAGAAAGATAAATAGACATATAATAAGCATGTAAATCGCCCGCAATCTTACGAATATCTTGCCGCATTGATGTTAAATAATGCAAGTCATCTAAAATTAGAAGGGGTAACTTTTTGGAAGTAGAATTTTGTGGATGTGCATGTTGCTGGATAAATTGCTGAATAAGATGCTTTTTTTCCTTGATAACCAAGGCTTCATTCTTGGGATTAAACTCGGATCCGAACAGATTTAGGCGGAGTTTATCAGTGTCAATAACTTGAATAGGATAGCAATGTATACGAATAGATTCTTTTTGAACTATCTCTTTTGCCAGCCTACTTTTGCCGCTAGCTGGCCGTCCAATTAGGCATATTATAATAGCATTATAGTTTGTTCTGACTTTCTCCTTCGTGTTCATTCTGACTCTCTCCTTTACTCATACGATTTTGAAATTCATTCACCAATTCCCATTTTTTTTCCGACGATAATTGCTTAATTGCATATTCTCGCTTCATTGCCTCGCTTCGGGTGAGATAGGTCTCAAAAAAGGCTAATTCAAGCTTTTTTCCCCGAGTATAGCGTGCTCCTTTTCCTTGTTGATGTTGGGTAAAGCGGATCATTAAATCTTGGGTGGAACCTGTATATAATGAAATTTCTCCACTGCTCCGATTTATGCATTTAAGGATATACACATAATAAAGAGTCATTCTAATCATTTGGTAAATTAATTGGTATTTCGAGATGGAAGGGAAAAGAATTGTTCCGCGTTGCTGGTGGTTTGGCGTGCAACCATTTCCAAAGAAATTTCTTTTAAATTGGCAATTTCTTGTGCTCCATAAACCACATACTGTGGTTCATTGCGGGGTAGATCAGGATACGGCTTTAAGAAGGGAGAATCGGTCTCCAAGAGAATTCTATTTATTGGAACCTTTAAGGCTAAAAGTCGGTGAATTTTCTTATGCACCACAGAAGTGGGCACAGTAAACATCCAATTTTCCCGCGCTAATGCCATTTCCAAATATTTCTGCGAACCTCCAAAGCAATGAAGTAATACTCCAGGGATATCTTGATAGATATTTTCTTGTAATATTTTTAAAGCTGGTTTTTCCGCATTTCGACAATGAATGACCACTGGTTTTTCCAGTTCTACAGCCAATTCTAATTGTCGACGAAAAAAAATCTCTTGTTGCTTCCGTAGATCGGCCTCCTTAGTTTCCCAATAATCCAATCCAATTTCTCCGATTCCAACGAATTTATCCGCATTTTCTCTGATTTTTAATTCAAATTGCTCCCAGTTTGCATCCAGTTTGATTGTTTCTTCGGGATGCAACCCAACCACATGAAAAACACTGTGAAATTCGGTGGGAAATTTCAGAATAGTATTGAGATCTTTCAGATTTATGCCAATATTGACAATTCTATTAACACGCACTTTTTTCGCTGCAGATAAAATTTGTGGAAGATCAGAGATAAGGTTGGGCCATAAAAGATGTGCGTGTGCATCTATAAAACTAACATCTGCGGGAAATTGGACAGTTTCAGGTAAGGGGGGTGTTTTTCGATTGGACAAGGCTACATTCAAACTCCTCGAAAGGTATGGAATGATTAAAATGATTTCCCATTTCACTTTACTCTTAAAACAAGTTTTACGGAAATTATTAGCTGGGAATTTTAACCATTAAGATCCTTTAATTTTTTTTTAGGTAAATCCTTTAGGATCTACAACGTATTTGTTCTTAAGGGAGAGCATTGTGCCACGCGGAATAGTGATTATTGATTGGGATGCGTTTGAAGGAGGTATAATATCCTTTAAATACCCCGAAACGCTTGATGTACCAACTAACTTAGTTCAGTTACTCCAAATATCTCACACATTTAGCGAAGGATTGCTTACCATTAAAGATGGACTATTTCATGCTGTTTCCATAGGTAATGAACCGCTTCAAAAAGTGATTGTGCTTATTCTTTCTGAATTTGAGGATGAAAATGACTTCTTTGATATAGTAAATACTATGAACAGCGTGGTTACTGACGTTCAAGATGATAAACAGCTGCAAAATCAATTGGTACGGGTATTTCAACTCTCTCAATCTGTCTTTAAAGCTCGTGATGCAGTATTAACAAAATTGGCTGAAGAAATCACGGAATTGAAGAATAAAGAAATAGACATTCGCCAATCATTGGAATGGCTAATAAGACATGAAGAATCTATCGAAAGATCTATAATTTTCCTTTTAATGCGGTATGGCCCATTAGATCCAGGACATTTGCTTCCTTATCTTAATAAGTATCAACTTCAACTAAGACAGCAAAAGGACGCAATCTTGAAAAAAAATATTTCATTAAGAAAGGGTAAACCATCTACATCTTCTTCTCCAACGTCCGCTTCCACCATATCAAATTCACCCGCATCCATTTCTGCTACTATCCAGAAAGAAGCATCGATTAATTATAAACGAAGAGCAAATAGTTCAAGGGGAACACCTCTAGAAATAGAATTTCACCCACCTGCACCTATTTCCATGAAAGAATTAGATGAAACTTTGAAAAAAATGACGGAAGATAACATAATAAAACAAGATTTAGAAGGACGTTGCCATCTACTTATTCACTATGGTTTTGATTAAGAAGAAAAAATAGATTTTTTTTCTACTTCAATCATAGTTGAATTGCAATAAATTAATAATCCCATTTCGCTAATTCTCTTAGTTAATACCTTTCTTAGTAATAGTAAACCAATTACTATCGCTTAGTAGTTCATGGTCGAATAACACCATCATGTTAAACCGTTAATGTGCCTCTCTACAAATTACGGAAAAAGCCCTAACTCACTATGAGAAAGATTAAAAGAAGAAAAATCAAGGTGCATTCAAAGATTTGATTGGAACTAAAATGGTAAAATGTGATTTGTACAGATCACCATGGCTTAATTCTGTTATTTCATCTAAAAGATCCATTTCCATGGTCCCTTCTTTCATTCTGATAAAAGTATGGTCTCGATATTTATGTTCTTCATCCACAAATACGTCCACCATTTGAATATGATCAGCATCCATATTGGGATTGAAAGAAATATTCATGGAAAATAAAATATCCGCGGTGGGATCTTCCATCAAAAAGAGAAATTTGGCTTGCTGACTGACAATCATTTCCGCTAAATCAAAAAATAATGATTCCACACCTGTAACAATTGGTTTACTAGCATTTTTACCTTGGAGAATGCTTTGAGTATAATCTGCAACTTCGGGTGTGAGAATTTTAAAATTGCCTGGTAATAGATTCTTCCGCTCATAAGTAGAGAGAAATTTGGTAAATAAAGGAGAAGTGGCTTCGTTTAGAAACTCATCGGAAAGTTTCTTAGATTTATGATAAATCATCATTTGATTATGATAGGATAATCCAGACATTACTTTTGTATAGTAAAAATGTTTTTCTGGATCGTACGGAAGAATAACTTTTCTCTTTGCTCCCATTCCAAGTTGTTGCATCATCGCTTCGGGGCCTCCGGCATCTAGATTTAAAATTAATAATAAAAACTTGCGAAAATCTTCTATTTCTAAGTAATTATGAAATTCTGCAAATTTACCCACTGCAAATTGATATTTTTCTTCGGAATTCATAGGATAAATAATGCGGGATCTCTTTAAAAATATAGGAAAAAATCTTGATAATTGAAGAAATCAACTTTTGAGTGCTAAAAATCACGTTTTACTATTGGGAGATCTTTTACATGAGTATCTATTTTCATATAAGGTAGTTTTCTTGCCAATAAGGGAGATTCTCGGTTATCAATCCAGTATTCTAATAATATTGTTGGCATGCAGCCACCATATTCTGCAAAGTATCTCACTCGATGATGTCCATCATGACAAACGTAATTGTATCGGCCATCATCTTTAATTAACCAAATAATTACAGGAGGGATTGGTTTATTTGTTTTTTGTATGTATGGTATCGCCGCTTTCAACATTTCATAAGTATCATAATCTAATGTGTCTTCATTTGCCCAAACTAAATTAGGATTGACATAAGTTTGTTTCCAACTTAAGCCAGTTCCTTCAAAAAGGGGGAGTTGTAGTTGCATAATGACTTTTTTAATGCCTCGTTCAATATTAAAATCAACGCCCCACATGCTGTGTTGTATAAAGGAAAGATAAGCTAATTCAGGCACCATCGGATCTTTTTCACGCAGAAACATTTTTCGAATGTCATTTATGGTGAAATGTTTCATGTGTTCAACTGTGAACTCTTCTACATTAATATATTGCCAGTTAATATTTGGTGGATGTGATGCCATTATTCTTTCCATCTTTATTTCTTAATTTTTTCTTTTTTTATCTCAACTTTCTTTTTTTTTTCCACTCTCTTTTTTTTTCAATTTTTTCTTACAAATTTTTCTTATGAGATGATTACTGAAAAATCTCGAGTTCGAGAAACGGGTAAATCTATCACTCGCTTTTGAATTTGAAACGCATATCTAAATTTGTCTTCCACGATATTATAATTTCCAATAGGTTCGAGCAATACCACTTGAACTCTTTTACGTATTCGATGATAAAAATAGGCTCTATGATGCCCATCATGTATAATCATCCGCATCTTTTGAGAATCAAAAAAGTTCCAGACTACTATTGGAGGAAATTGATCTCCGATACTTTGGATATATTTATAAGCGGCTTCAACCATTACAAGTTTGGCGCTTTCTAATCCATCTTGTGAAGCCCAAAGAAATGCCGGTTCCACATATTTCAAACTAACGATGACGTCTCGTTCTTTTACATTTAACTGTTGGCATGCATATTTTTTCAAATTTTCTGGAGATTTTCCCGTTAACCAATGCGTTCGTCTAAGAAACGCTTCGTAACCCACTTTGTTTTCAATAGGATTTTTCGAGATCAATAATTGATAGATTTCTTTGGGGCTTTTAATTGGTTCATTTGAAGATAAAAACGGGGCTGGTGGAGGCATCAACTAACTTCCTTTGCAGATTTAATGAGATAATAATTGAGAAATTTACATAATATTTGTTTTTTCTCTTTATTAGCTTATTTAAGCATTTTTTCGATTTTCACTCTTCTGTCATGTAATTAATATAGAATAAAGAGTTAATCCAATAACTGTTAATTCTGATATAATTCTGAGCAAAAGTTTATATTATTCTCTTAACTGGGCGATTTATTCTGATTTAATGCCGTGAAAGAGAAAATAATACAATTATAATCTTCTAAGCCAAAAATCTAAACGGCGTTGTTTCTTTATATAGGGCAATAGCTGACTTGAGTGGGTCCAATATTCCAACGGAATTGAGAGCTTGCTAGCCACGCGAGATAATGCTGAATCCAATGTTTCATGAATCTTTACATTTGGCCCTTTCCATCCTTGAGCAAGTGCTTGTTTTACAGTTTCACGAATTACCCACACACCTAAAGGAACGATATATCCTCCCGAAACTTCCCGAAAAACAATTACACGTGCTTGCTTTCTGCTGTCATATAAAAATTCCTCAATTTCTTTTCGGGCGGCATAGTATGCTCCAGTTACATTACCAGCGTATTTAGTTCTCCCCTTTTCAAATTCATAATCGGTGACAATCACTGGTTTTGTGGTTTGAACTGGTGGAAAAATTCCTTCCACTTTTTGATTCCAGATTGATGACTGATTCCAACATTCATTCATTTCATATGCCCACGGTCCTGGCATAAATATAATGACAAATTTATTATCGAGATATTCACCAAAAAATGAGTAATATTTATCGATAGATGGAAAATGTTGCAGTTTAGTTTTCAAATATTTACCAATTATATCGTCAACTGCAGTTATACTCCAACGAGTAGGTACGAGCCGCCGATTCTGTTTTACACCTAGAAGACCAGCAGAAAAAATCCGCTGAATGCTAGTGATACTCAGATCCTCAGCTCGGTATAAGTATTCTTCAATGGCGTCAGCCGCTTTCAAATCAGTGTCACTCACTGCTTTATCAACAGGTTTTAAAACTTTTACATTATCAACAATTTCGATTTTTTCCGCCCGACCACTGGGTCCTTGAGGTGGAGAATGTGTCCCGTAAAGCATTCCTACCCTTACGCGATTAAGTTTTGCTTCAGTATCAACGGAATTTGAGGCTAATGTCAATTCTTGTGTAGCTTTCAACAGCTTTAGATTGGTTCGTGGAAGTTCTTTCTCCAATTCCATTAAGGGTAGGTTATATTTAATATTCATTTTGAAGTTAGATCTTACCAAACCTGAGCGAAAAGCAATGATTTCATTAATATCTTTTCCAAACCAACTTTCAGGTGAATCTAAATAGCGCGTGTCTTTTTGCGCTGAGAAATTTCCTATGGGAATCAAAGGGCCGATATTTACATATGGATAACCGACATGTCCAACGAAGACTGCAGGTGGTGAAGCGCCGAAAATATCTTGCTTGCCTTTGAATTTTCCTGGATCCACTGATAATGTACTCTTGAGAATGCTGTATTTTACTAAAATCGGACATTTTGCCTTACCGCAGAGAAGTCGTGCTCCTTTACACCGTACGCAAATATTATCCGAAACTTGAGGTCGAACCATGGAAAATTCCTCGTATTTTTATCAAATTAAGTGCTTCATTATCATTACTTTAAAGTCGAACATATAACTAAATAGGAATCAGCTTATTTGAAGATGTTCTTTCTAAAAGTTTTTACTAATAAAAAGCTAAATAAATTATCTAGTGGTTAATAGGTGATCTTCGTTCTATTTAAAGTGTTAATCTAACCCATACATCTACTCACCATAATCTTTAATAAGATTCCCGACAAAAAAATAGTATTGATGATTCGTTTAGACATCAATCGAAAGATTTAAAACTTATCAACATTCGAATCTTTTACCAAGAAACATTACAAAATTTCTCCAAATTTAAAGGGGGGTTATAAAAATATGAAGATCGTAACAATCAATATTCCAGATCAATATTTAGATGGTATTGAAACATTGGTTAACTTAGGTTATTTTCCATCACGCAGTGAAGCAGTACGCCAAGCATTGAAGAGTTTTTTAGCTCGTGAAGCGGAATTCAATGAAGATTTAAGTTCTGATAAGTTTTCCAAATTGAAGCAATTCCAATTAGATACTTTGATGAACTACAAGTAATTTTATTTACCTAATATCCAGCTTAAAATTATCCCATAGTGAGTTAGGGCATTTTTTTTGAGTGAAAAAATTTTTATTTTTTATAAGGTTAATTTCATTATGATTGCGTCTGAACCAATCCTTTGTATCTCTATTCTAACGGAGTTGTTTAAGATCATCTCGGGCGCTATTATTCCGATTATTGCATAATCTCTCTTCAGAGGCCGCATTTTATTTCTTGTTTCAGACGCAAGATTCATTTTAACTTTTGTCAAGAAAGTGGCTTTAATTAAAGAAAAAGGGAGATTCTTGGCCAATGGTAATTTCGATAGGTCAACAACAACAATTTAATTCAAATATCTTTTTTGGAGATGAAAATTTGTTCATCTTATTATACGTTCACAATATTAAATCAACAATGAGGAATATCTTATGAAAACATTAGGCAATCTAAACTTACTCAAAATTGAAGAAAAAATCTTGAAATGGTGGGATAGAGAAAAGATCTATGAAAAAATAAAAGCACAAGAACCCACTGATGAAGCGCAAAAATTTCTCTTCTTAGATGGACCGCCATACACAACTGGAAATGTCCATATTGGTACTGCTTGGAACAAAATTATGAAAGATCTTGTCATAAAATACAAAAGAATGCAAGGATTCAGAGTAACTGACACTCCGGGCTATGATACGCACGGTTTACCAATAGAAGTGGTCACCGAGAAGAAATTAGGAATCAAGAACAAACAAGAAATTATCGAATTTGGATTGGATAAATTCATATCCGAGTGTCGAGCTTATGCCGAAAGCAAAATTCCAGATATGAACGAGCAGTTCAAGCGTCTCGGATGCAATTTTTGGAACTGGGAAAATCCTTATATCACTTTAAAAAATACTTATATTCAAGGCATCTGGTGGACATTAAAGCGGGCTTGGGAAAACGGTTATCTCTATAAATTCTATAAACCCCAGAATTGTTGCCCACGTTGTGCTACCGCGCTGGCTAAACACGAATTTGAATATCATGATATAACTGATACCGCGATATTTGTGAAATTTCAATCGGTTGATGATCCTAAGACTTTCTTTGTAATTTGGACCACAACACCATGGACTTTAGTCTCAAACACAAATATTATGGCTAATCCTGATGTAGAATACGTTAAAATGCGCGTGAAGGATGAAAATTGGATCATGGCGATTGCAGCTACTTCAGATTTGTTGCAAAATAAATTAAGTTTAACTGTAAACGCTGATGACGGTTTTTCCTACGGCGAACGCTATACTGGATATGATTTGGAAGGGAAGCGGTATATTCATCCATTTGCTGATCTGGTTCCAAAACAAAAGGAATTAGAGAGAGAACAACCCTTGGTTCATACAGTGCTATTATCCAGGGAATATGTGCAAGAAACAGGTGGAAGTGGATTGGTTCACACCGCTCCTGGACACGGGCCAGAGGATTTTGAGGTTGGAGTATCGTACAACATTCCAATCTATTCTCCAGTTGATATGGATGGGCTCTATACCGAAGAAGCAGGCAACTACTTTAAAGGGAAATATGTACATGAAGTAAATCGAGAAATAATTGATATGTTACGCGAGCGCGGTACTTTAGTTTATGAAGAACCGATTAGTCACGAATATGCCCACTGTTGGAGGTGTAATACAAAATTGGTATATCGAGCTACGGAACAATGGTTCTTTAAAACATCTTCTTTACGAGAACAAATGTTAAAGGAAAATGATGAAATATTTTGGATTCCAGAATATGCTGGTGCTACTAATTTTAAATCATGGTTATCTTCACTGCAAGACTGGTGTATATCAAGACAGCGTTATTGGGGTATTCCACTTTCTATTTGGACATGCGATAACCCAAAATGTGAAAATTTGCATGTTATTGGTTCTATGGATGAATTAAGAGAAATGGCAGGCACTTGTCCGGAAGACATTCATAAACCTTGGATCGATGAAGTTACATGGAAATGTAGTAAATGTGGAGGTACTATGAGACGTATTCCTGATGTAATGGACGTTTGGTTGGATTCAGGTTCTGTCATGTGGGCTTCACAGAAATTTGTAGATGGGCATGAGCATTATGATACTTGGCAGCCAGCAGATTTTATCATTGAGGGAAAAGATCAAATTCGGGGTTGGTTCAATTCTCTTTTATGTAGTGCTATGGTTTCTTCCAAGCGACGGAATTATAATGCTTGTTACATGCACGGATGGACCACTAGCCATGGAACAAAAATGTCAAAATCACTTGGTAATGCACTCGATCCCCAAGATATTATTGAAGGTAACATCGAAATTTTGACAGAACAGCAGAAAAATTATCTACGCGAACTAGCATCTGCCGAAAAAACATCAAAATTTGATAAAACCAAAAAAATCACCATTAAACACAAGAAAAAGTGGAAACCCAAATATATCAAAGATGATAAACGATGGTCCATGATTAAAGGAATTGAGACATTTCGATTTTACTCCGTAATGGGCACTCCACCGGGCAAAGATTTGAATTTTGACTATAAAGAATACACTGATACCTTCAAAGTTATAAATACACTGTGGAATCTCTATAAATTTGCTCAAGAAAAAATGGAACTTAATGGATTTAAACCAACAGAACACCGCATCGAAGTCAATTCGTTAAAAGGCGCTGATAAGTGGATATTAGCCAGAACTAACACATTAATCCGAACGGTCACCGATTATTTTGAAAGATATCAACTACCATCGGTTCCTGCTGCTATTCAAGAGTACATTTTCGAAGATTTATCTCGCTGGTATATTACTTTGATTCGGGATACGGTGGAAGTTTCAAATAAAGACGATGGAAAATTTCAAACCTTGGAAGTACTTTGGCATGTTCTTTATCAATTGCTTTTATTACTGGCGCCAATTAATCCCATGCTGACCGAAGAAATATATCAAAATATCTTTCGAGATGAATTACAAGATAAACTCAAAGTTTCTATTCATCTAGAACATTGGCCTTCTCCAGTTCCAGAATATGACAATCCTGAAATAGAAGTTGAAATGAGAAGAGTTAGGAAAATAATTGATGAAGTTCGCTCATTAAAGGCTGATAACAACATCAAACTTCGATGGCCCACTCAAGGATTAATTATAGTTCCAAAGGGTGAATCTCCCAAGCCATCCTTCCCAGATTTAATCCGAGAAATGAGTAATGTGAAAGAATTAAAAATTCGGAAAACAAAACCGAAGAATCCCGATTTTTTATCTACAGAATGGAATGAATATGCTATCTTTCTTGATATGCAAGAATCGGAAGAAATTCACCAAGAACGCATTTTACGCGATCTACTTCGGACCATTCAATTTTTGCGTAAAAGCGCCAAATTACAAACTGGTGAAATAGTAGAATTACATTTAAGCTCAGAAAAAAAATTTCTACAGCAAACTATCGCAAACCATGCTGAAGCCATTCGTATCAAAGTTTCAGCTGATCCTTTAGTATTTTCTCCAGTTGAAGAGCAGGATAAAAAAGCAGATGGATGGACAAGTCATAATATGCATTTCTGTATGCATGAAAATTGTTTTGCTGTAGTGCGTGAGAAGAATGCACTGGCAATTAAAAAGGGAGAATCCTATACCTGTGGATACTGCAAAAAACCCGTAACAGTAGCAAATATGGGCATAATTCAAATTTCTTTTAAAAAAATTAAGTAAAAGTAAAAGGAAATCTTTTTTTTCAATATTTTATCTTCTATATTTATCAATAATGACTTTACTTAAGGAATATGCATATTTTTTTAAATCCAAAATTAATTTTTGTTGAGTTAACTCTCTCAATACTGAAACATATAAGGAATTAAATAATTGCTCTAATTCTTCTATTTTTTCAAAAATTTCAGTAATTTTTTTCCAATCCGCCGCCCATTCTTCATCCCATGCTTCATCATACACTGTTTTATAGGGAAAGACCATAGTTGGCATAACTTCGGGTGTCATCGTTCTTTCATAGTACTTGATTGACTTTATACATATAAATGTATCTATCTCTTGGAATAGTCGAAAAATAAAATATCTATGCGCCTTTGTTAGTTGAAAATA
>CAYRPF010000052.1:0-3201 GCA_964426185.1 uncultured archaeon
TACACGAAAGACTTTGAGCGATATTGTGGTGCAATAGTCGTAATTAAACCATATAATTGTTCACATATCTCGTTCAAACTTAGTTGTCCTTGTCGATAGGCACATCTCAAATCATTAAGATTCTGTTTTCCTTTAGGAAATAAATGAACCCAACAACGTGTAAATTTTCGCTTTTGGCTCTTTTTATTCTTTGTTCTTATTGTTTGAATTCTTTTTTCTTTCCCAAAATATACTCTTTTTTTGCCTTTTTAAGTTGTTTGTAGTTTCTTGCAGGTGTTATTACAGGAATTCCTCGATTTTTGAATGATTTTAAAATCCATCAATCTTGTGGAATGATATCTGATTCTAACACAATTCCTTTTTGGGTTGGGGGAAAAAGATAGTTTATTAATAAAAGTAAATTAGCTGATTTCAAAGTAACCCAAACAGGACCTAACGGTGATTCTGATGGTGTTTTACATAATACGATTTTACCATTAGTTAACACTTGCTTATTAATCATGAAAGTTATAGAATCTGCTTCGGGTTTCAATCTCGCTAATAAAAACTGCCTGAATGCTTCGACCGTTCGATTTCTCCGCACTTGATTAAATATAAAATGAGTACTTTCCAATCCATGGAAGGTTTTTTCTATAGATTTCACGGGAGTATTTGAAATTTCGCTGATTACAGAATTTTCGGCGATTCCAAATTGATTTAAGATTTGCTCAATTATTTCTTGATCCTCTGAAGGATAAATTTTCGTATATAAGGTGATGGTTATCATTTTTTATTTTCTCTTATTTTCTCTTATTCTTTGGTTATTTTTGAGTAAGCAAGCTGTTGAAATAATTTCCGACATTGTGATTCTAATTCTTGAAATGTGCCGTTATTATTGATAACATAATCGGCATTTTCTATTACTTCCCTTAAACCAAAACCCAATTCACGATTATCACGTTCTAATATGGTTTGAAGGTTTATCGAATCATCCGCACGATTTCGAGATTGTAAGCGAGCATGGCGGATGTTATCTGAAGTATGAATTGCAATAATTATTATACGAAATTGTTTCCGAAATTCATCAACTTCAAACATCGAACGAATGCCGTCAACAATAATTATGTTTTCAGGAAGAGATATAATCTTTTTCATACATCTTGAAGCAATAGCAGCCTTTCCTTCAATTTTTCGTAACTCTTGGGAGATTTTTCCTAAATTTTCTGGGGTAATATCTAATCCACGAGATATTGTTTCTTCTCGAATAACATCTCCCATTACAACAACTGGCGCAAAATCCTTGGCATAAGATATAGCTTGTGATTTCCCGCTTCCCGGCATCCCCACAATCCCCCAGATGGTTTTCATGATCATGCTTATAAAGATTACATTCTAAATGAATTTTAGGGATGGAAAAATTTCATCAGCAGCAAGATCAAGGCATTTTCTCACAAAATTATCACAAAATTCGTACCTACTCTAAAAAACAAGGAAAATCCCGTAAGAAATGGCCAATATTCTTCCTTGAGTGGTGTAAATCCAGAAATTATCCCTATAAGATCGAATCCCATAGATTTTTTCCCCGAACACGGTTCTGGTTCATCCTTTTTCCAATCTTATGGTTGATGGCTGCTTTAGCAGTGATCATAGGCATTTTATCTTCAACTTGGATTTTAATATATTTAGGGCTAGGGTTATTATTCTTTCTTTTAGTAAGCGATTATGGATTTCAAATATGGGATCGATGTAGCATCCATTCCCACAAACCGATTAACGGGCAGACATTTAGAATTCAATATCCTTCTAAAAAGAAGAAAGATTTTGATATGAACATGGCGAAAATTGTAGTATTTTCCCACTTTGATTTTCCAACTCCGAGCTATCAAAACCAAACACATCTTTTTATTCATAAATTTTACCCTTTGTTAACAGTTCTAACAGTTCTTTCAATCTTCATCCATATAATCCTTAAAATTTTTACTGAAAATTTAAATCAAGAATTTGTTATTCTTTTTAGAATGTTAATTCTTTTTTTCTCGGTTTTACTTATCTTTAGTCAAATAATTCTCATAATTTTCCAGAAAAATGGCAAAATTACGAAAGATATTGCTGAAAACGAAGAAGAATTCAAGTTAACCTTATTTTCATCATTAATTGATTATTTTTCCGCTTTACCAAGTTCGTTTCAATGGTGCGATATGGAATTTATCTTTTTATCAGGTTATGAAGACATCCAAATCAAAAATCATCTCGTTTTTAAAAATTTCTTAATAGATTGTAAAGAATACCAAGAAATTTTCCCTATTTATTTAGATTTTGGCCCATCACCCCCTTTTTTATATATGTTATCAAAAAAGAAGTTATTTCACAGAAATTTATCTTCTTCTTCCCACATTAACCTGCCAAATCTTCTTAAACACTTTTTAACCCATTATAGTATTATTCCAATTTCGCAAATTAACCAAATTTTACCTCGATTTTCCTTTTTACATCGAAATTTTGTCACATTCACCAACCAATCGGGTCGTTACCGATGGGTATCACAAAGAATTTCTGAAGCTCATATTATCAAATTCGGTGAAAAATTCTCACATATGCTACTTGACCTCTTTCAAATATTAGAGCAAGAAATCGAGGATATATTTACTCCAGAATTTCAAAAATAAAGGAGAAGCGGAAATTTGACCCCATTATGTTCTTATTTCTTTTTTAGCTAAAGAACACGAGCGATAAGAGAAAAATTTTAATTAAATCCTTCTTTGAATTTCTTAGTGATTTATAGTGGTAAATTATCAAGAACGATCTAATCGAAAACCTTCGGGCGCAAAAATTAAACTAGCGCATAAAAAACGTAAAAGTCGAATGGGTCGAAATCCAATTGAAACCCATATTGCCGATGAACGCAAGAAAATTATAAGAACCCGAGGGGGAAATTTTAAAATTAAAGCTTATTCTTCTAATCTGGTTAATGTCTCAGATCCTACCACAAAAACAACTAAACGTGTTGAAATTACCCGCTTAGATAAAAATACAGCTTCTGTGGATTATCAACGTCGAAATATTATTACAAAAGGCGCAATTGTAGAAACGGAATTAGGAAAAGTGAGAATTACCAGTCGTCCAGGGCAATCAGGTCAAGTAAATGGCATTTTACTTCCTGAAGAATCGTAATTTTTTCCTCTTTTAATTATTGTTTTTTCTAATAACCCTATTTCTTAATTA
>CAYRPF010000052.1:3301-23762 GCA_964426185.1 uncultured archaeon
TATTTCATAGTTTCGTGGATTTTTCCAGTATCCCTTCATAAATTAATCAAAGCTGAATCATCGCCGATAGACAATCGTGTTTTAATGAGATTTTCTAAGGAAACATAATCGCCCAAAATAGAAGAGTCCGTGGTGAAATTTTGAAGAAAACAGTTATTCCCAATAACGGTATTGGTCAAAATGCAACGACGCAATTCACTTGCATCCCCTATAGAAGCATACGGTCCGATAATAGATGATGAAATTTTGACATTTTCGCCTAAAAATACCGGTGGAATAATTAAAGAATGAGTAATATGACCTGATTCTTGTAATTTTTTAATCTGCTCGTCAGAGGTAGGATTTAATTGCAGTAATTTTTGATTACCTTCTAAAAATTTTTCTAATGAACCGAAGTCCAACATATCTTGTTTCATCGCATGAATCCCAATTATTGCTCCTTCATTAATTAACCGTTGAATAATTGGAACATAACTGTGAGTTTCCCCAGGAAGTAGCGGTTTTTGAGCTTGTTCATTCAGATATTCCATAAATTTTTTTGAAATAGATTTTTTAATTAAAAAGGCACCTTGGATTGTTAGTTTAGAAATGAAATTACTCGGTTTTTCATGAAGTCTATTCACGATTTGATTTTCATCTATCTCACAAACCCCATAATTCTCTGGATCTGGAACTTCTTGAACATTTAATATTCCGTCATATTTGTTACTTTCACACTCTTGAAGAAGTGTATTATAATTACGTAAAGGCAGCCTATCGCTAAAGAAAATGAAACAATCTTTATTCTCTGCAAAGGGTTGAGCCAAAGCAATAGCATCGCCAACACCAGAAAAAATTGGTTTCTCATTGACCATCCCACAAGATTGTTGCTCTACAAATTCAATGTGGAAATATTCTCCCATCATTCTGTTCAAATTTGTGATGTAATCAGTTAGCAAACGTTTTTTGTATCCAACGATAAAGACAATAGTTGTACCTTGAGGAACCACTTGTTTGATTCTCTCTAAAGTATGAGCAATAATGGGTTTTCCTGCAACTCTAATCAATGCTTTGGGTTTAGAAATTACGAAAGGCTGTAGATACGACCCTACTCCAGCAATGGGACAAATAACAATCATTTTAACATCATTTCTTTAACTTGGTATATTGCTTCTTTCTGAGTTTTTCTTTTAGAATTGCTTTATTTGATTTGTTTTTCTTCTTTCTTTTGGCTAATTGTGCTGCATTTTTCCGTTTTTGCTTTACTTTATTAATTTCTGGAGCCAATTTCCGTAGTACAAAGGTTTTTTTCTGTCCCATGGTGTCAATTAACACTCGACCAGGAGAATCAAACGGGGTTCGAGGATAAATGGCTTGTTTTTCATGTTCTGCATAGTACTTAAGATTTTGAGCAGCTTCAAAGACATCTAAAGAAGTGGGTTTCGAGCATGCTAATTCTTTCGGAATACGGCGCCCAAGTCTAACTGAACGATTAAGATCGAAGTATTGAGGCCAAAAAATAGTCAACCCTTTCCGTCGCATAAGTTCTTCTCCAATCAAAATAATTATGAAACGTGTTTTAACCTTTCGCTAATGTGAATTTTTTTGGAAAAAATAATCGATAAAAGTCCATCCATAAAAAAAAAGAAAAATATGATGATAATTATATCATTTCAATAGCGCTGTTGAAAGTTTCGCTTGGACGGCAAATCTTTTCAGCAATTTCATCATCCGGTTTGTAGTATCCCTTCAAATCTACTGGTGAACCTTGAACTTCCAATAGCTCTTTGAAGATCTTTGACTCATTATCGGTTAGAAATTTCGCAACCTTAGTGAACTTCTCTTTCAATTCTTTATCCTTCGATTGAGCTGCAAGAGCTTGAGCCCAATACATGGTAAGATAGAAATGACTTCCACGATTATCGATTTCATTCACTTTCCGAGAGGGAGATTTGTTGTTATTAAGATATTTTTCGATGGCTTCTTCCAAAGTTTCTGCTAGGATTAATGCCTTTGAATTGTTATTACGCTCTCCAAAATGAGTCAAGGAAGGTGAAAGTGCAAGAAATTCACCTAATGAATCCCAACGCAAGTGGTTTTCCTTCAAGAATTGTTTCACATGTTTTGGAGCAGAACCACCGGCACCCGTTTCAAATAGTCCTCCACCATTCATTAATGGAACTATTGAAAGCATTTTAGCGCTTGTTCCTACTTCCAAGATAGGGAAAAGATCAGTCAAATAGTCGCGAAGCACGTTTCCAGTTACTGCGATAGTATTTTTCCCAGCCTTTATTTGCTCACATGCAAATTGGGTAGCGCTTTTCAAGTCCATAATTCTGATATCTAATCCAGTTGTATCATATCCAGCCAAATATTTCTGGACTTTTTTGATCAGTTCGGCATCATGAGCCCGATTTTCATCCAACCAGAAAACGGTGGTGAATCCAGTAGCTTTAGCGCGTTTGACGGCTAATTTAACCCAATCTTGGATGGGTAAATCTTTAGCTTGACACATTCGGAAGAAATCTCCATCTTTAACGGGACGCTCTAATAACACCTCTTTGGATTCTGAAATAACTCGAACTACACCTTCGCCATGAATTTCAAAGGTTTTATCGTGAGAACCATATTCTTCCGCCTTTTCCGCCATCAAGCCAATATTTTGAACGGTTCCCATGGTAGCTGGGTTGAATTTTCCATGTTCTTTGCAAAAGTCGATGGTAGTCTGAAAAACTTGTGAATAACTGCTATCAGGGATAGTGAATTTTGTATCGTGAAGTTTTCCATCTGGACCCCACATCTTTCCACCGTTCCGAATGGCCGCGGGCATGGAAGCATCAATAATCACATCACTGGGAACATGTAAATTGGTAATCCCTCTATCAGAATCCACCATAGCAAGTTTCGGTTGTTTTTCATAGCATGCTTGTATATCGTCCTTAATTTCCTTTTGTTTTTCTTCTGGTAATGCTTGGATTTTTATATATAATTCTCCAAGTCCATTTCTGGGGCTTATTCCAAGTTGTTTGAAGGTATCAGCATGTTTTTCAAAAACATCCTTGAAGTAAACAGATACTACATGACCAAAAATGATAGGATCTGAAACTTTCATCATCGTGGCTTTCAAATGGACCGAAAACAAGATGTTTTGTTCCTTCGCGTCTTTAATTTCTTTTTCAAGAAAAGCACGCAATGCTTGTTTTTCCATCACGGAAGCATCAATGACTTCACCCGGAATTAACTTTAAATTTTTCTTCAAAACGGTTTTATTTCCATTTTTATCAATAAATTCAATGGTTGAATTACCAGCAGTTTGATCGGTGATGGTCGTTGAAATTTCATTTAAATGAAGATCTCCATGATCCATAGTAGCCACATGGGCCTTAGAATCCTTTTTCCATTCTCCCATGGTGTGGGGATGGGCTTTCGCATAATTCTTTACAGGTGTAGGAACTCGCCGATCAGCATTTCCCATCCGAATTACGGGATTAACTGCACTTCCCTTAACTATATTAAATTTAGCCATAATGGCTTTTTCTTCATCATTTTTTGGTTCATCTGGATAATCTGGAATATTATATCCTTTTTCTTGTAATTCTTTGACTGCAGCTTTGATTTGAGGCACTGAAGCACTGATGTTAGGCAATTTAATAATGTTGGCTTCAGGTTTTTTCACCAAAACACCCAATTCTTCCAAAGCATTTGGTTGTCGTTGATCTTCAGTTAAATATTCTGGAAAATTAGCGATAATCCTCCCGGCCAGAGAAATATTCTTGGTTTCCAAGGGGATATTGGCAGATCCCAAGAATTTCTTTACAATAGGTAAAAAGCTATAGGTTGCAAGACGTGGGGCTTCATCCGTTATTGTATAGGTTATTTTTTCATTATTTTGACTCATAATTTAACCACATTTAATGGTATATAGGCAAGTTTTAAGAAAAAATGGAATTTTTTCATATTTTTTATTTGTATCAGTGCTGGAATTGAATTGACTCTGATACATTGGGATAAAATACCTTTGAAAATTAATAAATTTTTACATATTCTTAAAAAATAGGGGCCTTAAACTCAAATTATGGAAAATTTCATCTGGATTTTTGCCCTTTTTTTTAGATTTCGATTGATGAAAATCATATATAGGATTTCTAATTATTTATATGATTATTATCATTTATATCCTTCTTATCGCTTAGTTTCATAGCATTTATATTTTTTACGCTTTCCGCTTTATTTCGGATTTAATGTCTCACTATGACATAGTCAAACAATTATTATGATTGTGTGAGATCATTTGTTCCGTTATTATGATTTCAATTTTGATTTTTTCAATTTCTTGATTGCTTCATCCATACTTGCATAATCGATGGGCCACGATTTGACCATGAATAGTAGGGAATTAAGCGTATTTTACGATTTTTTTTATCAAATGTTAAAAGAGAAGGAATACCACCCATTAATTCGAGGTTATGTTCATAATTTATTTTCGGATTTGCTGGTAGATAAATTGATTCAAATTCCATAAAAGGATTATCGAGAGATTCACTACAGAAAATAAAAGGTCCACGTTGGAATGCAATACGGCCAATATTTGCTTTCACTTTAGGATGTGACTTTAAAATTTTCACAGGAAGGGAAAGTTGAAGTGAAATTTCACAATTCTTATCCCATAATCGGGTTATAGGAAACCAGTGACTACGATGCAATTTAATCCCTGATGCAATATATTCCCCTAAAAATGAATTTTTTTCAGGTTGAAAAGGAAAATTATTGATTTTATCCGCTTCTATCTTCTTTCCATTCATCGAAACAGAAAATTCATGGCTCCAATGGGGGATTCTTAACATTAATGTGAATTTAGTAGGATGAGGAAGTTGAAGTTGTATTCGGATCTTTCCTTTATCTAATAAATCTGCTTCAACTTTGATTTTAATTAGCAAAGTCTCAGATATTTGAATATTATCACGAGATTTTTCCGCAGAATTCATGGGAAGAAAGATTTCGGCAGAATTTCCGATATACTGGGTTAAAAAAAGTTTATTGGGTGCAATTGTATAACAAAATTTACCTAATTGCGCCAATATTCGAGATATGTTAGAAGGACAGCAAGGTGTTTTATACCAAGATCTCCGGCTATAATTTCCTTTACTTTCCAAGATATTTCGATATAAATAACTTTTTCCATTAATTCCCATACCTACCAACATCGCATTGTAGAGTTGTAACTCCAAAACATCAAGCATTTCTACCCGTTGGGTAATCTTGAATAATTCCCAAGTCCAGAGAATATTTGCCACAGCAGCACAAGTTTCACAATAAGCGGAATCATTGGGAAGTTCAAATGGGCGACCAAATCCCTCAATCAGAGGAAGAGCCCCCAATCCTCCGGTGACGTACATGAATTGAGATATCATTTTATCCCAACACTGCTCAATCGTCGATAAAGAAGGAAGATCTTGCTTCAAATTTAGATAATTGGTTACAGCGGTTTGAAAATATCCAAAACGCACAGCATGACCCTCGGGACGGATCCGTTTACCAAAAGGTTTATTTTCTTGAAAGTATTTCCCAGAAAAGAATTGATAAAGTGCCCGGAAGAAATATTTTCGGCGCTCATTTTTCTCCATCGTTTCTAGAAAACCAAATTCTTCTTGAGATTCGCAATCTTCTACATTATGGTTTAAAGAAAGGTCTTTCTGGTATTTCATTCTATTTTCAGTTACAATTTTTTCTCTTTTGCTTTGATCGAAATTTTGCTGCAATAATTTGATTCCATAGAGCTTTGTGGTTCCTCTTCGCAAAATAAATCGTTCAGCCATTTGCAAATATTTTGAATTTTGGGTAAATTTATATAATTTTAGCAGAGCCCATTCAATTTCTGGATGTCCCGGTGTTCCAGGAAAATTTTGACCTAAAAACTCATTAACAATCAAATCAGCAGCTTTTCGTGCACATGAAAAAAGTTTTGAGTCTTTATCGATAATATAATGGGCAATACCTGCTTCAATCAAATGCCCCATGCAGTATAATTCATGTTCAATGGAAAGATTCGCCCACATTCTACCAGGAAAATGAAATTGATTATAAGTAAAGATATATCCATTTTCTTGTTGGGATTTTACAATGATGTCAATCAATTCATTCAATTTTTCTTCTAATCCCTGATTTGATGGATTCTTTGATAAAATCCATGCTGCTGCTTCAGCCCATTTGTAAACATCTGAATCAGTATAAAAATAACCTTTTCTGAATCCTTCTTTTAACTTTGCCACTAATCGAAAGTTATCGATGCTTCCAACTTTTTCCAACATCTCCCATTGATGGAAAATTGCCACATTTTGGTTGGTATCTATCCATTTGCTCCAAAAAGGGTCTGATATCTTAATGTTTTGGAGTTTGCATTCAATGAGGACCATTTATAAAACCCGATAAAATTGTTGCTGGTATTAAAATAATCAAACTAGTAAGCAATTCACTCAGAGTTGTAAAAATATTCCCTCCAGCTAAATTAACACCCGCAAACATTGCCACTAAAAAATATAGAATTATAAGCCCTACATACACTAATAAAGCCGTAATCAAGCTGTGTTTGATTCCTTTGACAAAAATTCCAATAATTAATCCCACACTAAACCATGTTAATATAGTAGGCCATAAAGTTTGCCCAAAAAGAATTCCGAAAAATCCCACACTCTGTAAATTACTTATTGAAAAAAGAGAAAATAAATTAGAAGAAAATCCCGATCCTACTAAAAGATATAAACCAGTTACAAAATCGATAAAAGTTCCTGCAGTGAAATGTGGAAATATATCTCGATCTAAGCGAACACCTCTATATACAAAATTACTAAAAATAAAGACACCAAAAATACTTAATCCCAAACTCCATATTATTGCAATGATATAACGAACTTTGAGGTTGTAAATTGGCATTAGAATATTCTCCCGTATGTAGAAATATAAATTTATGCAGTTATATAACCTTTGATTTTATTGCGGGAAGAAAAAAATTCATAATAAATGAAATATTATTTTCCTCAAATCGTTCAGCGAGATGGTGATTATTTTCATCATTGGAAAAAAAGTTTCTGAACGTTCGCGAGTTCCATGCATATATCATGGTACAATGACACGAAATAGGTGTATCTTATGGTCGATAAAAAGAAAAAAGACTCCGCTAATGAAGGCGAAGATGATATTGAAGAAGTTGTTCTTGATGATGACACGGTAATCTTTCAAGAAGAAAAAGAAGAAGATCTTTTAATTCCTCGAAATGATTATTTAAGCTCAGGAGTACATATTGGAACTAAATTGAAAACGGTTCATAGTGAAAAATGGATTTACCGAACGACTTCTTATGGATTGTATGTAATTGATTTGCATGCGACAGATGAAAGAGTGCGCATTGCTGCAAAATTCTTGGCATCCTTTGATCCAGAAAAAATTATGGTTTGTTCCGTCCGTCGATATGGTAGGGCCCCCGTTCGCGCCTTTTGTAAAGTAACTGGGGCACGTGCTTTAGCCGACCGATTTATTCCAGGGACCTTAACAAATCCTTTAATTGATCAATTTAAAGAAGCAGATGTTTTATTAATGATTGATCCTCATGCAGATAAACAAGCTTTAGCCGAAGCTCGCTTAGCTAGAATACCTGTAATTTCATTCATCGATACGGATGATTATCTTTACGATATTGATTTAGCGATACCAAGTAACAACCGTGGTCGAAAAAGTTTATCAAAAATGTTATGGTTATTAGCCCGGCAGATTATGCGTGAACGAGGTAAGATTGCTAAAGACGAAGATATTGAGATCACTCCTGAAGAATTCGAATCTAAAATAACTCGTATTCCTTCAACTTCTGAAGATTAAATTTTGTTTATAAAAAAATCTTTCTTTTTTATCCTTTTACTCCCATTATTTATGCAGATCTTTTAAGTACTTCAAGAATATGGTTTTTTTTCTGCTGCGCATCTGAAAATGCCTTTTCTAATTGTTGAATGTGCTTTGTGGGTACTTGTTCTATTTGATCAATCACTTTTTTAATTCCTGTATATGCTGCTTCACGAAAATGGGGTGAAATTATTTCTTCATTATCTCCATCTATAAAATGAACACTGTTTTTTGGAATTACCTGTCCTATTTCAAGAGCCTTAATCCCATTTTGATGGAGTAAATCCAAGATTTTTTCTTTAACCTCTGGTTGACAAAATATCACAAGACTATCAAGTGAAACACCCAAATAATCAACAGAAGTTTCTTTCAATAAAGCTAACACGCGTGGATTAACCATTTGGCGAACTTTTTCAATATTCACCATAAATCCGTGAGAAATTACCGATTGAATTTCCAGAAGGTCATTTCTTAGCCCTCCATTTGTAACATCAATCATTGTATGAATTTGTGAACATATTTTAGGCTGGGATAAAATAGTATTTACTGCTTTAAAGAAGTTGATGTTAAGTGTTTCCGCCACCACATCAGACCGCCCATGATAGAGTGCGGTAGTGCTGATGGTACCTCCTCCCGATCCGTAGGTCATGATCATGCTGTCTCCTGGTTGAATATTTTCTCGAAAAAACGAATATCGGAGAATACCTACCCCTGCAATACCTCCAGTTAATCGATCACCAATGACCATATCACCACCAATTCGTAGTGTTGAGCCCGCAGTTATGGGAACTTGAGCCAGTTCGGCAACTGTAGCAATTCCTGCTTCAAAATCAAACAATTTTCCAATATCTCCATCATCCGCTAAATGAATATCAACCATGATCGAAATAGGACGAGCACCTTTAATGAGAATATCGCGCAACATCGCACGTGTGACATGGAAACCAGCCAAAAAAGGGAATTCACTCAAACGACTATGCATCCCTTCCATTTTTGAGACAATAACCAGAGAATTGGAATTTTTCTCCTCTGAATTGAGAGTTATTTCAACTGCTCCTGCATCATCTAATGTTAAAGGAGATAAGAGTGCTTTTGTAGAAGTTTGAGAAATTTTAGATATCATTTCATGAACAATATTATCTCCAATTCCACGACATCCCACTCCTCCTTCACCCATCTTAAGATTTGCTTTAATTGGAGTTATGACGGTATTGACTAAATCGTGTTTTTTTTTCTCAATTTTTGATGAAGAACCCCTTAGAATTTTCTCTGATACTTCAACTTCTTTTAAAATGGCTTCAGCATATTGCTGCAGTATATTTCGGGGCGCATTTTTAAAAATCTGATATTCATCAATTAATTTCTGAATAATTTCTTCACGAGTTTTTTTTTGGCGTAGTAATTGGCGGGCAATACCTTCTAAATTGGTCATTTCTGAATTCTCGGCATTTATTTTATATGTATGATTATTCAAAAAAAGAAAAAGAAATTTATCAAGCTTTTCATTCATAATTTTAACTATAATGCATTTTTTAATTCGTGCCCCAGCTCGTATTCACATGACTCTGATTGATCTCAACGGAAGTGTAGAAAGAATTGATGGAGGGTTGGGTTTTGGAATTCAAGAGCCATTTTTCAAAGTGGAGTTTTGGGATGATATTCCAAACAATAATCATCTTTCTAAAGATCTCAAATCGCCCTTAAATAAAAAATATGCGATAAAAATTGGTGAAAAAAGGGTAAATTTTTACGGAAATCAAAATGAAAAAGAAATTTTTGAAGATATTATCCATCGGATGAGATCAAAATACAATTTATTACCTAAAGAATTTTCAGTCCATATTCATAAAAGAATTCCCCCTCATCAAGGTTTCGGTTCAAAAACTCAGTTATTGTTGACATTTGCCAAAGGAATTGCAGAATTATATGGAATAACACCTTCTGTTTATGAACTTACCAGAATTGTTGGACGAGGTGGAACTTCTGGAATTGGATATCAAGTTTTTGAACAAGGAGGATTTCATTTTGATTTGGGGCATAGTTTTGGAAAAATGAAGGAAAAACAATCATTTTTACCTTCTTCAGCAAGTTCCGCAAGACCAGGATTACCCTTCTTTCATTGTGATTTACCTTCAAATTGGAAAATTTTCATTATGCATCCTCAGATTTCCCAAAAAATTGCAGATCAAAAGGAGATTTCTATTTTTTCTGATTTTACACCCATTGCTCAACGGGATATAGAGATTATATCACACAGAATTCTGTTTCAAATAATTCCCGGTTTATTACAGCAAGATCTGAAGGTCTTGGCAGATGGTATGCATACAATAAATAATCATGGCTTCAAGAAAATTGAAATCTCGTTACAACCTTCATTCGTGCCCGATTTATTAAATAAAATCTATGAAGAATTCCATATTCCTGCCGGACTCTCTTCTTTTGGTCCAATTTTATATGTAATTGTGGATAATTCGATGAGAATTCAAGATTTCACAAATTTTATCCATAAATTTAATCAAAACGATTCTTCAATACCTAAAATAAACTTATTTGAGACATTTCCAAACAATCAAGGAGCTTTAATATCTCACATTCCATAGTAGTACCTATGGAAAAGTTAGCACGTGATTATCATTCACCGGATGTTTCCGATCGTGAAATTGCAATTTTTGAACTCGGAATAAAATTAGCCGCCTTATTCCACATTATTTTCGGAGCACCTGTAGCCAATGTTGGAGATGTAAAAAAAAGAATTGCAGAAGGAATTGAAGCTTCGATTAAATGTCAGCCCTTTGTAAAGGATGTAAAGGTAGAAATCGCCGAACTGCATGATGGAATGAGCCATAATTACACAAAATCAAATGAATATGATTATTCTTATGTCTCAGGAAAGAATCTAAGAGCTCAAGTGGAAATAAACTATAACGGTTGGCAAGCAATCGGATGTGTGGAATGGAAATCGGATTTGAATTACCCAATGATGTATATTAAAAGTGTTAATCCACTTGAGTGATTGCAATAATTCTTCAAATTCAAATAAGTGAGAACCCTTTTCTTCATTATGAATTCATCAATTCCGGATCAAAGTAACTTCGATCATTTTCGATTTCTGCGAGTTAAGGGCTCAAATTACCAAATCGGTTTTCAAACAGGGAAGAAATTCCGAAATCAAATTAAGAATGTCGTTGAAAACAGCCTTAGAATTCAAAATCTGCTGAAATTTGACAGAAAACATCCTGAAAAAGCATTAACTTCTGAACAACTCATTCAAGCCAATTTTCCACAATATTTAGAGGAAATTCGTGGTATTGCTGAGGGCTCTACGATCGATTATCATACGATCCTTCTCATCAATCTTTTTCATCTTTATGAGCATGAAGATTGTTCAACGGTTATTTTCAAATCCGATTCAGAAATTCTTATCGCCCATAATGAAGATCACAATCAGATAATGTGTGAAAATTCCTATTATTTAGAGATACATCTTCCAAATGATGTAGTTATCTTCACACATACTTACCCTGGCTCTATTCCTGGTTATTCTCATGGAATGAACTCGCATGGCATTGTTATTACCTGTAATTATGTGCCAGATCCGATTGAAGATATTGGAATTCCAAGGACTATTTTAGGGCGGTGGATGTTAGAATCTAATTCTATTGAACAAGCAATTGAAAGATCTCATGGTTTTACCCCGCGTTCAGGTGGTGTAAGTTATAATATTGGAAGTGTAAATGAGCAACGTGTGGTAAATGTGGAGATTACTGGTCGAGATTGGGCGTTAACTGAGATTGAAGACAAATTTTTTCATCCAAATCATTATATTTCACCGAAATTTTCCCAAATTCCAGTACCAGATTCAAAATATTCGACAACAAAGAAAAGATTGAAGCGTAGTAAAGAGCTTCTTCCTATCATTGAAAAATCCAGCCAAGGAGCATTGAAAATTCTTTGGGATCCTGATATTTTTATTCTTCCACATGCAATTCCCAAAAAAGGAATACATTTCACCTTTAATACTTCAGTTTTCCATCTCAAAAATCATCAAATATTCACTGAAATTTATTCCAATCAGCGAAATTCCGAAATTTGTGATAAATATAAAATGGTGGAATTAAAAAAAGGATAATTCTTGAGGTTCTACCCCGTTTTCAATCAAATAATTATCTATTACTTCATAAGCAGCATGAAATCGATCCATATCCCGCCAACTGATGATCTTCTTTTTTATTATATTATATGTTCGTATTGCATCATTGTAAAAATCAGAATATCTCTCATAGAGTGGTATTCGGGTGGCTAAAATCAAAGCTTCTAATGAGAGGTTAAAAGAACGATTGTTGAATACTTGAGGTAAACGATAGATATTCTTGGAGAGAACTTTTGCTCTGATATTGGGGACTTCACGCCGTTTACATACTGGTCGATCAATAAGCGAAGAAGGCAAATCTAATACTTCACATTCCAAGATCACCCAAGCGCTTTTTAATATAGGAATAGATTCCGTAATAATAAAAGCCGAACGTGGTAATTCATCAATAAAATTCATATGATCCTTACGCCGTAATGCCGCCATAACATATTCAAAAAAATCCTCAGAAAAATTGATGGAAAATCGAACACCTTTACTAAGTAAATCTCGAGTATGAGTATTTGCATATGCATGGATATAAACTTCATCAGTTGGAGTAAAATGAACGCCCATACACGCAGCATTTATTTTTAGATTAGAATCGGGAAAATATGTACATAATATAGATTCATAATTTATGAAAGGTTGAAATTTCAGCAGATCTCCCGAAATTATTGGTTTAGTCGATGCATTCATATATAATTTATTTAACTAAATCGTTAAAAGCTTTTCAGAAAATTAAATAAGTGTTGAGGGTTATGGAAAATGAAAGCAATGCGAGTGGTTGGAATTGATCCTGGTTCTGTTTCATGGGATTTTTACGGTTATGAAAAAAAAAGAAATGCACGAATTTCATTTTTGGATGGTTCAATTCCATCGGAAAAAGTAAAGAAAAATCCAATTGAGATTATCAAAATTCTTAAACAGAATCTGCCAATTGATGCAATTGCTGCCCCCAGCGGTTTTGGCCTACCCTTACGGGAATTTTCTCGAAATAATCCATTAACCCCTAAAGAACTAGAATTAATAACTCTAAGAAAAACGGATGAAACTGAAATCATGGGTCTTCGAAAAGTAGTTAATTTGATTTCTGATTTACCGGCTCGTCTGTTTATTCTCCCTAGTGTAAAGCATTTTCAAACTATACCTCGACATCGAAAGATCAATATAATTGATATGGGCACTGCAGATAAAGTTTGTAATGTGTTTTTAGGCATTCAGCAGCAATTGGCAAAAGAAAAAATCAGTTCGCTTTCTTCGGTTAATTTTATCTTGTGTGAAGTAGGACGGGGATTTTCTGCAGTGATTGCAGTTGAAAAAGGGCAAATTATAGATGGAATTGGAGGCACAAATATTCTGGGATATAATTCTATAGGAAAAATGGATGGTGAATTAGTTTATTTAAGTAAAAGCCATCTGACGAGTAAAAGCTCTATCTATCAAGGAGGTATTAAAGACATTTTACCAAATATTCAACATAACATATCACAGAGCCCAAATACTTCTGAAAATTGGTCAGATATTATCTCTGGACATTTGGATGATTCATTGCTCGGAAAATTACTAATTGAACAAATTTTAAAAGCATTTCTACAATTAATGGGATCTTTTACCTCTATTTCCTTTCCAATTCCCGTTTTATTAACAGGTTCTGGGATTTCTTTACAAAAATTGAAAAAACAACTCGAAAAACATGGAGATAAATTTCCCTCACCTCTATTTCAAGTTGAAATCCTACATCCTAGTGCTTCAGTAGCAAAAACTGCTGCACAAGGCGCGGCGTTTATAGCGGAAGGAATATTAGGAGGAGAATTTAATAAGACTTTAGAACATATGGGGCTTTTTTCCACGAATGGAACCGTCTTAGATGATCTCTTTTTCCCACACACTCAAATTTAATTTGTAAAGATTAAAATTTGTAAAGATTAAAATACCAATATGAGTCGCATAAAATTTGCATGGGGAATTACGGGTTCTGGCCATCTTTTAAAAGAAAGTCTTGAGTGTTTTGAAAAAATGGTTGAAAATGGACGAAGAGTAGATCTTTTTATTTCTTCGCCAGCTGAAACCGTGTTAAAAATGTATAATTTATATAATCGATTAAAAGAATTTATAAAAAATAATCAAGATCAAATCAAGCATATTTATCGAGAAGACGAACAACCACCTGCTTTTCCAATCTGTGCAAAATTTAACCTACACACTTATGATTTATTAATTTTAAGTCCTCTTACAGCTAATTCGGTGGCAAAAATGAATGTAGGCATAGCAGATTCGTTAATTACCAATATTTTTTCACAAATGATCAAAGGAAATGGACAGATATACGTGGTTCCTTGTGATCTTATTCCTGGAATCATCAAAACTACAGCCCCAAATGGTGAAATCGTGGAGATTAGAATAGATAATTTTAACAGTCAAAACGCCCGCTGTCTCCGTAAATTTCCTACAGTATCTGTCTTTGATCACCCGTCTAAACTCTGCGAAGCCGCCAAAAATCTTTATCCTCTTGATTAGATATTTCTTATAGATATTTCTTGATGATATTATTTATGACAAATTCAAAAAACTTTGTTAGAATTCTTTTAGTTACGGGACAAGAGGCTGCCCTCCAGTTAAATCCTTTACACAACAAAATTATTGCAAATAAATACCACCTTTTTGTTCATCAATGCCCCGTTCCCATTATTTCACTTAGTTCTCCCACTGAAATCCTTCAATCTCTGCAAGAAACTTATTCAACTTCACAACTCACACAATTTTCATTTATTATGCTATCAGGGTTAATTCCATGGAATGTTACAAATCTTCAATCACATTTTGAAGCAAAGGTAGTGAAAGGTCCGCCTTTTAGCTCTCAAATTGTGCCTACGCTTGAAAATCTTTCCAAGGGCGATCTATACTCATTGAAGTTTGACTTTACAAATCCAGAATCTGTTGGAAAGGAGAAATTAAATAAGATGACGCAAAGCACACTTATAAATCTTAGAAAGGAGCAAAATGAGCCTTATTTCACCTTATCAAATGCTTTTTCTGAAATAGTTTTCAGCCCTCAACTTCCTGCCGTGTTAGTTGGAGAAGTAGTTGATTTTCCTAATATCTCAGAAAATGCACTTTTTGCAAAGATTGATTCACTCTTAGCCCACGGCGCGCAAATAATAGATTTAGGTTGCATTCCTCATGAAAATCACAGTGAATATATCCAGAAGATTTTACCAAGATTAAGAAAAAGATATTCAATTCCATTTTCTATTGATAGCCACAATCCATCAGAAATTATTACTGCGGTAGAAAATGGTATTTCTTTAATTTTGAGTATTACGCCGTTAATAATCGACCGATTGAATGATTTTGAATTAATCAAAGATATCCCAATTGTATGTATTTCATACACTGAAGAAGAAATTCGGAAAGCAATTTCTTTTGAAATCCCATCAAAATATGCTGAAATTTCATCAAAAATACTACAAAATTCGAGGTTATCTCAGGTACGCGCTTTAATCCATTTCTTTTTCTATCTAAAAGGGTTAGGTTTTAAAAAAATCTTGCTGGATCCTTTAATGCAAGCACCAATCACCCCAGGTTTTGTTCGTTCTCTTCAAAGATATATCGAATTAAAACAACAACTTGATACACTCCGAAAATTGGAAATAAAAAAAAATTTATGGGATCCAGAGCAATTTCCGCAACTTTTTGCTGGGATAAGTAATGTAACAGAATTAATCGATGCTGATAGCCCCGGTATTTCTGCATTATTGGCGGGAATTATAACCGAAATAGGTATTTCCGGAGTTTTACTTACAGAACATTCTGGAAAATGTTTTAAAGTTATTCATGAATTTAAACGTGGCCGCGATTTAATGTTTTTGGCAAAAACTCGGCAAATACCTCCTCTCAACCTTGGATTGGATGCTTTTGAATTCAAGTCTAAGCGAAATTATCACCCAATCCCAAAGAACTTGCTTAAAGATAAAGTTCCCATACAAGTGGATTCAGAAATTTCAGAAACGCATTTAGATCCCTTGGGTTTTTTCCGAATTTATATCGATACTCAACAAAATCAAATTATTGTGGTCCATTCTCCCTATTCAGTGCTCAATACAGAATCTATGGAAGGAAAGGAATTTGAAACGGTCTTTATAGGAACTTCGGCAGAAAATCTCGCCAAGCGTATAATTGAAGAAAAATTTATCAGTCGATTGGATCATGCGGCATATCTGGGAAGGGAATTGTTTCGGGCAGAGCGTGCACTTTTTACAGGTTCTGATTATCACCAAGAATGATTCTCTCAACATAACAGATTGTATACTAGATACTACCTAAAAATTAAAATTTTGATACGGAATATTTATACCGATCACAAATGAAAACTCAAACCCTCAAAATTTCATCCACCAATCAAAATTCACTTAATGCCACTCTTTATCTTGCTTCAGACACTGAATTTTCTTCCAATCTTATAATACTATGCCATGGATTCACAGGAGATCAATATGAATGGAAGCGCTTCCCTAAAGCAGCAGAAAAATTTGTGGAAGAAGGATTTACCGCCCTAACTTTTGATTTTTCAGGTTCGGGAAAAAACCGCCGTATCCCAATAACCATTAAACAACAGGTGGAAGATTTAGAATCTGTTTTCAAATGGGCGCAAAATCAAGGATATCAGAAAATTTCCGTGATAGGATTGAGCTTTGGAGGTTTAACAGCCTTACTCGCCAAAATACCGGAACGAAAAACCACGGTCTTTTGGGCTCCCGCCTTTTTCATGCGAAGAATAATTGGTCCAAAAATAATTCTCATGCGAATTATTGCTCTATTTCGGAAAAAACCAATCCAATTGCGTAAAAAACTGTTGCTTGATAAAACTTTTCTTGATACGATATATGGAATCGACATAAATAAAACCCTTCAGAATTTTACGGAATCTTGCTTAATCATTCAAGGTGATAGAGATAGAGATGCTAAGCTGAAATATACGCAGAAAGCTTATGAATTAATGCCAAATAAGGAGATTAAAAAATTAGTTATAGTTCCTGGTGCAGATCATAATTTCAAAGGAGAGCATTTAGAGCAATTTATAGAACATTCAATCAAATGGATAAAGGATCTTCATAATACATGATTAATTCTTTTAACTCTTGATTAAACTTAAAAATTCTGTGCGGGTTTTTGGATCCTTCCGAAATACGCCATTCATGGATGATGTGGTCATGATCGAATTTTGTTTTTCAACACCACGCATCATCATGCACAGATGTTGTGCTTCAATTACCACGGCAACACCCATTGCACCCGTATATTCTAATATAGCATCAGCAATTTGCTTGGTCAATCGCTCTTGAATTTGCAGGCGGCGAGCAAAAACATCTACGATTCGAGCCATTTTGGATAAGCCAATGATTTTGCCATTTGGAATATAGCCTAAATGACATTTACCGATAAAAGGTAACATGTGGTGTTCGCACATTGAATAAACTTCAATATTTTTGACGATAATCATCTCGTCTGACTCGCTTTCAAATAGAGCCCCATTAATTACTTCTTTAATATTTTGGGTATAACCACGTGTGAGAAATTTCATAGCAGTGGCAGTTCTTTTTGGGGTTTTCAAGAGACCTTCTCTATCGGGATCTTCTCCCAGTTCAATGAGCATTTGACGAATAAGATTTTCCATGGGCATTATGTTCTTTAATGGGTGCTTCCAAATAAACATAGGGAAAAAGATTCCCTCTTTTTTCCCCCATGAGAGGAGCAGTGAGAATGAGAATCTTTCTGGAAGGTGATTTCATTGAGCTTTATGATGGTAGTTTCTTTGAAGTAAAAGGATTTCAGCATCCAAACGGACAAGTGGTGGCACTTCCCAGATATCTGTCGCTTGATCGAATTCGAGAATTAACCATCCAACAGCAGAAAGAGTGGTTATTCTCAAGTCCACGAAGAAAAAAAAAGCACACAGATGGTCAAGAAACGGTTTACTATAAAATCAAGGGATTAAAAGAGAAATTTGAGATTTTACCCATTTTATTTCCTGAAATTCAACTTAAACATCCCGAACGTGATTTCTTTCTACCTACAGTCCCTTATGGAATGATTAAAGAACATTACAGACCCGAAAACAAGATAAAGAGTCTATTTTCTTATTACATGTCGGAATCGAACGACCAACTAACACCCGATTCGACAAACGGAAATAATTCCAGCTTGCTTCAAGATGGCCGAGACTTTATTCAAGTTCTCTGTGATTTAACCGGATTATCTTTGGACAGTTTCGGAATTACCGGATCATGCTTAGTGGGTTTAGAAAATCAGAATTCAGATTTGGATCTTATTATTTATGGGTTTTCAGCAGGTCAAAAAGTTCGGAAAGCATTATTCGATATAATCTCACAATCGATCAAAAAATTTGCCGGTCACCATAATTCCAAGATTTCAGAAAAAATCAAAAAGGATTCTCTAGAAATTCGTCCTTTTACCACTAATGAACTACGTTCTCTATATAATTACCGAGTTCCTACAAAACACTATCAATTTAATCGATTTCTTCAAATGGAACAACGTAAACTCCATCAAGGTTTTTTCCGAGAGCGTGAATTTTTCTTTCGCTTTTTAGAACATAGCGATAGAAAACATTATCTGAGAAGCAACAATTACTATACATTTTCCATCCGAACACTCGGTCGAATTGTTATTTACGCTCAAGTGATTGGAGATGAATTTTGGTGGATAACACCTTCTCGAGTAAAATTAGGTCATGTACAAGTTGTTTCACCACCAACACTTACCACTAAAAGTCAAGAATTGCTTGCTCATTATGGATTAAATATTTCTGAAATTCAGCAGACCTTCACATTGCGCGGAAGATTCACAGAAAATGTTCGCTTGCTCGAATGGGTAGAAATCCATGGTATGTTAGAATTAGTTGAAGTATTTTCAGAAAAACCTCACACTTATTTGCAGATTTCACTGGGAAATAATCCGAAAGATCTATTACTCCCTCGATAATTCATTAAAGTTCTAATTCTCCGAACTTTCCGCCACCACCGGGTGTAATTGCAATATTATTATCCCGAAAAGCTTGAATCACTTCAGCTACCTTTCTATATTTTTCTGCCATCTGGGTAAGATCTTTATCAACCAAAATAAAGCATTCTTTTCCGTTATCTTTCAGTAAGTTCTGATAAGCAATTTGCACTCTTTTAGATCTCAAAGATTTAATCCCCAATATTTTAGCCAATAGTTCAATTAATGGAATGATATGTAAATATGGGGGGCGATGAACTGGATGATGTGCTCTTTCCCAAGTGCCTAATTCATTAATCCGCTCACTAACACCCAATTGAAGTGTGGGAACTTTTGCATTCTGTTTTTTCGGATCACGGTTCAATTGGATATTTTTTCTGCAAGCAGGGCACTCCACCCGCTTTTTTGCCACCAATTGCAAAAATTTCTGTTCTTTTTGGGTTGTAGGGAATTCGTAATAGAGAAAATCATCATCCCATTTCTTGACAGGAAATCCAAAAAGATTTTTTACCGAATTTTGCATGTGAGAACTATCTTTTACAATAGAGCGAATTGTTCGCCGACGACATTTCGTACAAAACATCTTATAATATTTCCCCAACCTTGGATCTAATCCCACATTTAAAATTATTTTTCTACCTTCCTTTCGTAAAAGTGCTTTTTTAATTTCCTCAAAATTCAGCGCTTCAATTTGAAACCGGTTAAATTCTCTTCCCACTGAATCCACTCCTTCAGAATGTGCATCACTATTGCTGATAAATGTGATATTTTGAAGTTCTTCCATGCGATCGGCTAAATATGTATCAGCAGACAACCCTAATTCTAAAAACGCGAGTTTTTTCACTGATGTCCCGTAAGCAGATCGCAAAGAGCCAAATTTGCCCTGTCGAAAAATAGATTTAAAAGGAGTAAAAGCATGGGCAGGCCCGATTAAACCATTGACTTCCTCGACAATTTCAACCAATTCTCCAGGACTCCGATGGACGTGCGGACGACCTGCCCATCTTCCTGTAATATTTTTTACATAGGGAGAAATTCTTTCCACAAGAGCATCAACCGCTGAAAAATCGGGTAGAAGAACTAATTGATGGATAGATTCCGCATCTTCTAGTTCAGTTTGGAGAATAAAGGCAGTATCTTTGAAATATAGAGAATTTTCTCTTTTTTCTAAATTTTTTCGCATGTAACTAAGCCAATTAGGTTGGGTGATATCTCCTGTGCCTAATACATCAATTCCTTTCATGGATGCAGTGTTATTTAATGTATCTAAAGAAATTTTTTGCGACACGGCTATTGAATAAGGTGAATGAAGATGAAGATCAGCGTTGTAGGTGGGCAAATTATTCATAAAATATAAGAATTACAGAGAAGTTAAAATTTAGCTTCTGACCAAGAAGAAATAAGAAGAATAAATAAAGAAAAAAAGACTGTTTCTACATA
>CAYRPF010000053.1:0-23711 GCA_964426185.1 uncultured archaeon
CATTTTTTCCAATTTCGATTAGGTTCAAATAAACTCATGATTAACTAGCTAATGTTTACCCCCTAATAAAATATTTTAGATAGAAGAGAAATAACTTATAAATTATTCTTTTTTGGAAACAATTCAACAGGAGAAATACAAGATTATGATAAATGTGGCTCTATGGGTTGTGTGGGGATTATCGCTGTTGATATCTACTGTGTTTATGTCAGCATACATTCGGAAAGTTCATAAAACCGAAGGAATCATTGCGGTTTATGTCATTTATTTAGCATTAAGTCAAATTTTAGCCTTAAAAATTGTAAAAATTGGCGCATGGGAACCTCCCGCAGGAGTACTCACATTCCCCTTTTTATTTCAACTTACTGATACTATGAATGAACACTTTGGCCAAAAAGAAACCCATAAAATGATTCTTATTGCCTTTGTAACTCAAATACTGATGGTGATGTTCATTTATTTTTCCAACGAGTTACCTGCTGGAGATTCATGGTGGGTGGATCCAAATGCTTGGACTGCCATATTTCAGCAACAAACCGCCATAGTCGCTGCTTCATGGATTACTTTCCTGCTGACGAACAATTTAGATGCTGTTGTCTATACATGGGTAAAAAAAATTACTAAAGGGAAATATCTTTGGGTAAGGAGCGTTTTCTCTGACGTGCCCATGTTAATGCTCGATTCAGCATTGTTTATAATTTTGGGCTTCGGATTGTTCCAAGGTCTCTGGTTTTTAGTATGGGACCTAATTGTTGCCCAAACCATCACAAAATGGATTTTTGGAGTGGTCGACACACCTTTTATTTATCTGGATCGATGGATTGTTAATTCACCCAAATTGGTGGGGATTTTTAAAGAGAATATCGATGATAGTTAGTTCCCATAGTTTACACTATTTCATCAAAATGCTTTCAATTTATGCTTTTTATGAGAAACTATAAGGATCGCCCCAAATAATAGTGAGATTGAAAATATCTCAATGTTAAAACCTGAAATTAGAGGGAAGGTATCTGAATCAATGGGTTCTTCAGAAGTGGATGAAGTAGAATTTGAGTTATTTGCATCATCAGTATTAGTTATATCATCAGTATCATTAAAATCATCTTCTTCATCTGTACCTGAATTCGGAATATCCGTATAATCATTTACTATAATTGTTAAATTTCGACTAATTTCATTACCACTGCTATCATTGACATGCAAAATTAGATATTGCCTTCCTGGAGTCAAAGATGAACTATTTATTAAGATTCCCACGGAGTTTTCCCTAATCATTGTAAACATTGTCGAATTAGAGACCCAATATTGATCGATTGCAACATTATCTGTGGCCAATACTTCATATTCAAATGATTCATTGTTATAGATTTCAATTTCCATAAATTCAGGAGAAATACCTTGAGGTAAAATCCATGAAGGAAAAATTGAATCTAAGATCTGAATTTCAAGAATACTGCTATTTATATTACCAGCCATGTCCCAAACACTCACGTTTAACCAAAACTTACCAACTTCAAGAGCAGAATGATTCGTTAAGGTTCCTTTGGAATCGATCGCAAAAATCGAACTATCATTGAGTGCATAATTTTTCACGAAATATTCATCTTGTGCAGTTAGCTTTATTAACAAGGGATCTTGTATGTGCAATGTAAGTTTAGTGGGGAAACTAATCCATTTTGGGGCCGTTGTATCTTCAAAAGAAGGAGGATATACTTGAATTGAAATATTTCTGCGAAATTGACTCTCTTCTTGTGTAAAGAAGGTGATTTGAAGTGTGTAATTTCCAGGATCTGTGAAAAAATAAGAGAGATTCAATTCGATTGGACCTTCATTCACGAAATTGTTCATTTCTACTATTTGTGAAGTATTTAATTCTTTAATTTCATATCGCCATGGAGTGAAATTTGAAAATGAAGGAATCCAATAGGCAATCTTTCCCAAATCCATGTGGAATTTTAGAATATCTGGGGCATCGATAGCAAAGTAGGATTCAATTGGCGTATCAAGCACAGTATAGTAGAAATAGTAAGCGAAAACGTCACTTTCTTTTGTGTTAAAAATCATTACAAATTCATACTCACCTGCTGTTGAGAGAAGTGTACCCATATCAAAAGAAATTAAGTTTCCGTTGACAAAAGTTCCATTTAGTAGAAAATCTTCCTGGTTTGTGAGATATAACTCCCAACTCAGAGGTGTATAACCATTGTAATACGGTATGAATTCCATCACTGAACTTTGATTGAGTAAGATTTCTGTTTGTAGTCGATAATTATTAACAATGAAATCTGGGTCTCCCAGTCGTGACTTAACATCTACACTAAGTGAATGAGAGTATTCATGTTTATTTGTCGAATAATTCATTTGCAAGTAGTAAAATCCTTCAAGGGTCAAATTGAGTGCTAAGTTAATGTAGATCGTAGTTGCATTCTGAAAAGTCCCGTTAAGAATCCGGGTGTGGTTGGATTCATAATAGAGATCCCAACGATCGGAGGTTTCTCCTGCGAAATAAGGGGTGCTATTCCACCAGCATTCATATCCCAATCGAAAAGACGTTTGAAATGGTTGATCAATCCAGAAATAATGAGGATCTTGAATACCTTGGGAAATTATGGAGAACGTATCCCTTGCGCCATCATTTTCAACAAATTGGTGATCATGATCCCAATTTTCTGTATCTTGAAACCCTTCTGTATCTCCATCATTTTCACTAATTTGGGGGAATAACTCAATATTTTCTAAGTTGTTGGTGATATTTATCATCAAAAATAGAACTATTACGGTGGTAACCAATGTTTTGTTTTGCATTAAATGATTAAAAAATCAATGATTAAAAAATCTGTGGACAACTCGCAGAAATCACAATTTTCATTAAAGAGGATTCATTTTGAAAAAGGATGCATTTCGTATGAATAAATTACATGAAATTTTAACTCGATTCCAACAGGGAGAATTGTCCAAAAATGAAGTAGAACGTTTACTAAAAATGGATTACATTGAAAATTTGGATGAACACGCTCAACTTGATTTACAACGTCGACATCGGACAGGAATCCCTGAAGTTATTCTTGCAGAAACCAAGGAACTTTCTACTCTCTTGAAAATCACCCAAAAGATGTTAGAGCGCACCGAATATGCATTAATTAGCCGAGTTACTCCAACACAATTCGAAGAATTTGATAAAATTTATTCAAATTCATCCGATTACTCCTATCACAAGAATCCTCAAGGAAGAGTAATTTTCATAACCAAGAAAGGTCTTAAACAAGAAACTCATCAAGGTAGAGTGGGAATAATAACGGCGGGATCCTCGGATATTCCTGTTGCAGAAGAAGCGCGCATGGTTTTGGAATTCATGGGATTTAAGTTCACAATCGCTTATGACGTTGGTATCGCGGGGATGCATCGTATTTTTCCTCCTATTCGTGAAATGCTCGAACAAAATGTTGATGTGATTATTGTTGTTGCAGGAATGGAGGGAACTCTTCCTGGAGTTGTATCTTCCTTAGTTGACGTTCCTGTAATTGGTGTACCTACTTCTACTGGATACGGTTTAGGTGAAAAAGGGATTGGAGCGCTAACGACAATGTTACAATCGTGTTCTCCAGGGCTCGCAGTTGTTAATATTGATAATGGTTTTGGTGCAGCTTCCATCGCAGCTTTGATATTAAAACGAATTTACCCTTAAAAATCGCTTTGTGGATTTGGACACAAGGGAATTCAATAACCCTCAGGAAAAATGTAAAGTAAAGGAAAAAAAATTAAAATCACTCGCTTAAAGCAATTCTAACGCCAATTTAATATCGTCAGCAATTAATTTCTTACGACCACTATGACGAGTCATTTCCAAAGCTTTATTGGTGATCTTCTTCGCTTCTTTTTCTAAAAATTCGATCATACGATCGACGGCATCCTTTGAGACCATTTCAGCACCGCTTTCTTTCATTAATTCTCGAATGGGTGACCATGCAAATATTTTTGCCATTTCTCTTCTCTCTCCTTAAGGAAACCTTATTCCATTAATTCCAAAGCCATTTCCATGTCGGCCTTGGTTAATTTCTTACGACCACTATGACGGGTCATTTCTAAAGCCTTGTTTGTCAATGCTTTGGCATATTTTTCCAAGTAGCTGATGAGTTCGTCTACAGCATCCTTGGACACCATTTCTGCGCCTGATTCTTTCATCAATTCTCTTATCGGGCTCCATGCAAATACTTTCATTTTGATTAATCCTCCGTTGAAGTATCAACCTGGTGTCACTATACCGTTAAGATGGTCTTGAAGTGACATTGGGTTAGTACTTACTAATTTTAATATAGCGTAATGGATATATAAATGTTTGGCATTTCGGTAAAACTTTGTGCCGATCGGGATGATTGGGATGAAAGATTTTTCGACAAAAAGGATCTGACTAAGATGCTATCGTGCGAAGTTTTAACGGGTTGGAGAAAAATTTAGGGTTTTTTGAGAGATTTCGGATCCGAACGGGTATTTTTTGGTGAAAAGTTTAAAAATAGGGTTCAGTTTTGTTTTAAAAATGCATAGATAAAGGAAATATTCATATTTGGTTAAAATTTCAAGCAAAAAACTGATTTATATTCTGGAAATTGTGTTTTTCTTTAGGCGGATAATACAAGCCAATAATTACCCAAGTTCCGAATTGAGCAGTGGTGCCGACAATGAAGTGTAGGTTTCGCTTTTTCATATATTTATCAAACTTTTTAATTAATTTTTCTTCCAATTCATCTGGATCTTTATACTTTCTACTCCAATTGCGATAAGCTTCCAACATTTCCCAATCTACACAAATCATATCATGACCATTACAGCGAGTATCATCACACCAGAATTTATAGGAAAAAATCTTTTCAATTTGATCTGGGATTATCATTTTTTTACCATTGAGATTTTTTTGGATTGTTTTTGATTTGATCACTTCTAACTCATTTATTCTCTTTCGCAGCTGAAATTTGAATTTCTTAGGCTTTATAATTCCGAGGGATGTACTATATTTGGATTGGAGTTCTTTTAATTCTTCTATTGATTTATTCAATAATGGAGCTATTAATTTATTTCTTTGCTCCCAAATTTTCTTCTTTTGATGATTAGAGGTTCCTATTTTTGCTAGCGAGTCATCTAGAAGTTTAATCGATTTTTCTTTTATCTTAAAGCTCTCTTTACGAAATATTTTTTCCCTTGCTTTGGATACCTCGCTTTCAATTAAATTCCATTTCTTTAATACCTCTCGATTTAAGGAATAGTAGTTAAGATCAATTGGATATATCCTTATCCATTTTCCATCAGTTGTGATACCTGCCGAACAAATGGAAGATCCATATTTTTTACTCTTTTCAGGATATGCTTTAACTAATATGTATATTTTTTTTTGCACCATTATATCGAAATCACTTGAAAATTCCTTTCTTTCAATACCTCTCCAATTTGACCTCTATGGCAATAGTTGGGGTCTCTCTCAAAACACATCAATGCTATTCTTTTTCTTTTTCCGAGATTTATTACTTTTTCTAAATAATCTCCCTTATTCATTAATTCTTTTCGGTAATTTAAGAATAATATTTCGTAATCATTTTTTGTTTTTAGGTCTTTTCTATCTTCATTTTTTATACCTAACTCCGGAATATGAATATAATAGATTCCAAATTTTTCGATAAAATTCTTGATCCGAGGACCGCTAAAATCAAATTTCATAGATCGCGGGCTGGCCCGAATATCTACGAGAATTTCGATATTATTTATAATTAATTCTTTTAGAAATTCATCAATATCTTTTCCTTCATAACCTATAAGAAAAAATCCAGGCTCTTTGCCTCGTTCAAACGGTTTTGGTATATTTCTTCTTTCAGAAATACATGTATATTCTGGATATTCACGATAAATATAATCAATTAGCTGTTCTAAAGAAGAATATTTCTCTAGAACATTTTTTATAAACGTTTTTATTTCCAATGGAAAATAAATCTCCATTTTCCCACTTTTTGTCAATTGAATAGATGATTTTTTGTTGGGATTGGTTGTCATACTTTGAAATAGGTTCTTTTCAAATTGATTTGAGGTAATTAATTTCAATTTTTCTAAAATTGCAAGATCTTGATATAACTTTGCAGAAAATGGACCAAATTTATATGGATGAAAATGGTAATGGGCAAATTTTAATGGAATTTCCTTTGAAATAAGGAACATAGACTTAACCAAAGTTAAACGATCTAAGCTTTTAATGCTAATTAGAAAATCTATCAGTCCCAATAATAATCTTTGTCTCCGATAAATCATTTTTTTCCCTGTTATTCTGTTTAAATGTATATTCCCACTAATATATTTTCTTCGCTTAAATTAATAACAAAGCAATGATTATATTAATTTCTAGATAACCATTTTTTCCTTCTTTTCCCATAGTTGATGAACTCCACCACAGTCATCCCATTACTCCCAATCTCAGATCTTATACCACACTATGTCATAGTCAACAAATCACTATTTTGTGGTTTGATAGTTTTATGTATTTCATTGTTCTTAAAAGGCAAACTCGAAGATATTTTAAGTAATCACGCTGATTCAAAATCGTCGTAGCCCACTGTGTCCCGTAGCCATAAATTGAATGGGGTGATCCACCAATATTTTCTTGATTCGGGCGATTGACTCCCGTTGTTGAGTATTATTCATATTTATGAAAAGCATAAATGGAATAATTCCCCCGTTTGGTAGCAACCGCAACGTGTCTCCGGTGAATAAAACACACTCGTTGATAATATAACAAGTATGCCCCAAGGTATGCCCCGGAGTGAATATTGGCTGAATCACAATATCCTCCACTATTATGGGTGTATCATTCGCAAAGGTGATAAAATCCTGCCTGAGAATGGTATTATATTTTTTACTCCCGAAGCGGGCGGTTTTTCCGGTTATCAGCGCTGTTTCCTTTTGATGTAGGTGAATTTTTGCGTTCGGAAAAGCTGAAACGTTTCCCACGTGATCGTAATCTGAATGGGTGAGAAAAACGTGCTTCACACTATCGGGTGTAACACCTAACGATTTCAAAGCCTTGACAGTGTGCGGACCAATGCCGGTATCAATCATAACGGTGGTGTTAGGGGTTTGAATTACATAGCTATTAACCATACTATCTTTTAGCGCGTACATTGTTATATTCTGCTGATTGTTGAAAATCAAGCCTGTTTTAACCGGCCGGAAAGTTAGGTAGTACCAGATCAAAATACTGAGCGCCGTGGCGGAAAAAATGACCAACAATACAATTAAAAGCGGATGCATAATTCAATAAATAATTGAAGCAACTTACCAATTAACCTTTCCCTTCGATAATCCCTTAATTCAAATGGGTTAAAGGCTTATTAAATATGGGAACCAACTGTTTAGGAATAAAAAGAACTATGCCCGATTCAAAACTTTCTGAAACATCTCAGACACCCCAGACCCCCCCACTGGAAATTGCCAATCAAACAGTATATTTTCAATCATCCGAGCACATGGATATCCCTGATGAATCTGTGACTTTGGTGGTTACATCTCCCCCCTATTGGAACGTGAGAGATTACGGTGGCGATCAGATTGGATATGGTCAGAGTTATCGGGATTATATTGCTGCATTAAATAGGGTTTGGAAAGAATGTCTCCGGATTTTACAGCCGAATGGGAAGATTTGCATTAATGTTCAGCCGTTGCCTATCTCGGCCGATAAATCGGGATTCAATTTTCGTGTAATTCAAAATATAATGTACGATATTGAGGCATTTTTCTGCAGTCACCATTGTTTTCTCAGCGGTATGCATTATTGGGATAAATCTGCCTATATTAACACCGTTTCTTGGGGTTCATATCCTCGTCCGACCAACATTGCTTCAAATACTTCTTTCGAGCAGATATTCACTTTTGTAAAGGTGGGAAAAACCCGAAAAGTTCCGAAAGATATAATGGAACAAAGTCTGTTAAAAAAGGAAGAATGGCGTCATTGGGCAGTTCGCTGTATTTGGGATGATATTACTCCCGTGATTAAAATTAACTCAAAGGGAGAGAACCATTTCGGTCACAGTGCACCATTTCCTGAGGATATTCCCTATCGTTTAATTCGAATGCATTCAGCGATAGGAGAAACGGTAGTTGATCCATTTTTGGGCTCGGGAACTACTTTAAAGATCGCCAGACTGTTGGGTCGCCGCGGTATTGGATTTGAAATTAATAATTCTTATCGAAAAATTATCCAAGAGCGGATTATGGAGGAATGGATCCCACCCAAGATAGAATCAGGTTATAAAACTTTTGGATTTAATTCACTTGCCACCGTGATACAGGAGGCAATTAATCTGGGAATTGAGAAGGGAAAAACTGCGCCTGTTTCTGAAATATCAGATCAGGTTTTCGAAAAAATTTTACAAAGCATGGTCAAAAAAGGGCTCCTAACGTCCCATCAAAAGAAAAAAATGTGCGAAATTTGGCGAAATCATCCCAATCTCACGGAATTTTAGAAGAACAATCTCTGATTTCTCTGTATAACTGTGAGAATCAATAATTTAATGGTTGAAATTCCACGCTAAGGGATGCTAACGAATCGTTCACTAGAACTGGTAATATGAAAGAATCTCCTGGTTTTAATTCTACGCCTTCTGCGTTGAGAAATTGACCTTTGATATAGGTTTTCTGAAGGTTTGCAGGATCTTTAAGTATAAATTTTCCTTTTTTAGGTTGCAAGATCATGCAGTGTTCTGAAGGAGTCTGAGTGGCATCGGAAATAGGAAGAATTGGATCAAAGAAATTGGCGGGTAAGTCTAAAGGATAATCCAAAGAAGTAAATAATTCACGACCAATTCTATACTCTGGACCGATAAAATCTAAGCGAATTTCCGCTTCTAATTGGGATATTATCAGCTTAGCTTGTTGATAAAGTTTCGATTTAGTGGATTCTGATTTATCTTGAACAGCTGCTTTTTCTTCTTGAGTAGGGAAACCAGGGAATGGCTTTGTTTCTAATTGCGATAGGGTGGATTGCAAGTGTTTTATTTGTTCTTCCGTGTCTTTCATGTTTTGTTCCAAGGGTTGTTCGGAGGTAGAAGTTGGTTCAGTAATGGGGATGGATTCTTTTTTTATTTCCATTTCTCGTTTTGCTTCTAATTCGATCGTTGATTTCGCTGTTGATTCTAGCAGGGTTTCTGTATGTGTTTCGATCGTCGAAGATAAAGCAGAAGTAGGGGTTGTTTTGGATGATTTCTTGGATTGATGGCTCAACTTTGAACTATATACGGACTTATTTGCCAATTTTCGTAAAATTGGGGAGCTGCTGGGATCAAATCCACCTGCTTGAATGGAAGTCAAAGCTTCTTTCGTGGGTCGTAATGGTGTAAAGATCTGATTTTGATTTTTTGGAATAGCTTTTGTTTGAGCATTTCCCATCATAGATTCGTGACTGATACCTCTAATTTTTGACATATCTTCTTCTATTTTTGCCAGTTCTTTTTGAATTTCTTGCTTAAAAACGGGATCTTCCGTTTCTGCCAAAGCGGTCTGGCAAAGTTCTTTAAGTGTTAATAATAGTGTTTTATTTTTTTGAGCAGTGCCATGCTCGAAATCAAGGCGTTCTCGTAATTCATCGATTTTCTTCTTAAACTCTTTCACCGAACTCACTCTGGGTATCATATAAGTTGAACGAGCTAAAATAATTTTTGGTGTCTAATTCTTCGCAATACACATATTATGAAATTTTCCCGCTTTGTGTTATGAAAAATTAACCAATCCATCCTAGCTATGCCTTTAAATATAATAGGGAATATAACGCACCTATGAAATGGAATACCGAGACATTTCTGCTTATGATGGGATTTGTTATCGTTGTTGTAATTCTGCTGGTTATAATTGCCAACCTTTGGCAGAAAAATCGCAAAGTGCTGGAATATCAAGCTAAATATCCTTCCAGATACGTGTGCCTGGACGGGGATGTGGTCAGATCGATTTCCGAATGCTTGGTGGATAATTTCCTCTACAGAAACGGCATTAAACACAAGTATGAAGATGTGATTGTAAAATCTGCAGCCCATCAGTATAAATACGATTGGTATTTACCTGATATTAACCTTTATTTGGAATTTTTTGGCTTTTCGGGTAAAAAATATAAGGAAACCATGGAAAAGAAGAAAAAATTCTACCGAGTGAACCATCTTTCCATGATGGAAATTCTTCCCAGCGATCTAGCGGATGTGAATAAAAACTTAAGGGAAAAATTCGGAAAGTATTGGGATAAAATTGCTCATACACAAGAGCGACACTGTCCCCACTGTGGTCAAGTTCTAGATGAGCGCGTATAAATTCTTGTTCTTTTAGGAACAGTATATGAAACTACCAAAGTTCTAGGCAAAAATTCATTTGAGTAATAAAAAAAAGAAGAGTAGATATCTGATTTACATTTGAGCTGTGGAATATCTTCTTTCATGAGCCGCATTATATCGTCTTAATTTGGTGGAATAGGTTGAAATTTTTCCCAATTTTTCCAAACACCCTATTCCAGTTCCAAAAATCGAAATCCACAGAATTATTCGGAAAATGGAAGTAGGATCGAAATTCCATTGAGAAAATATACGAAGAACTTCAGGCGAATCTATTGCCCAGAGAAATCTCTGAATGTACAATATCTGAACAACAATCAATCCAATAAGCAATAATTGTTGGGTGTGTACGCGTTGAATTCCACCAAAGACCTGGAATAATTGGATTATTGCTTCTGCCATTCCTAATACTCCACATAATCTCATAAATTCCAAGAATTCAAGGGTAAATTGGGCATTAATTGCTTCTATCGGCTGAATAATCATCATAAGCGCCCAGAATGCGCCCCAAATGGCATCTCCCAATAATGATTTTGTATTAATGGGCGGTTTTACCTTCTTTAATGATTTTTGAGTATTAAATTCAATATTCATTTCTTCTCTGATTGAATGCTTAATTTTTTCTGTTTCTTGACCCAAATCTTGAGGGAGATATCCTTGCATACTCAATGCTACGAAAATTATGGTTACAACCACTAATATGGGTAAAATAGAACTCCACAAACCCCCCAACATTCCTGTAAAATTTTCAAGGAAAGGTTTACTTAGTAATTGAGCAAAGAAAACAATTAAATTTATGGCAGACAGGGCAATTACTGCAAACATAAGAACTTTTTTATAAATTTCCCACCACTCTTCAGTGATATATATGTAAGGGGTTCCACGTTTTTTATATTCTTTGGTAATACTTTCAGGAGAACCCATTAAGCTGATTGCCTTTTGAATATGTTCCATTGAAATATCTTGACCATTTGCTAATTCTTCAGCTTTATCCCAGATATGCTCTTCCAATTCGCGTAAGATTTCCCTTTTTTCGAATTTATCATCCTTCAACCATCCGGGCAGTTTTTCTTCAACATCTTTTAAAAACGCTTTAATTTCAATTTCCATTTTGTATTTATTATTCATGGTGATTTTCCTCCTTTGAAGGTTCATTCCCAATTAATCCTTCTAAATTGAAACCGCACACCTCGCAAAATCTTACTTCTTGCTGGGATACATCAATTTTATTCGCACAATTGGGACAAAAAAAGTTATTTTCATGAAGTTCAACATGCATTTCAAACAAGGTTGACATCGATTCAATAAGTTTATTGAAAAATCCTGTAAGATGATTTTGAATGAGTTGACCCTTTGGGGTGATAAAATAATATTTTCGGAGTCGATTATTAACCGTTTTCCGTTGAGATTGAATGAGTTCATCTTTTTCCAGCTTTTTTAGAATAGGATATAAAGTGCCTTCTTCAATTATCAGCATTTGTTTTGTGGTGTTTTCCAGTTCTTTGAGCAATTGATAACCATAAATACCCTCAGGTGAGTGATCATCAATGATTTTGAGAACAGATATGGTGCTTATGCCCCTCAAAATCTCAGATTCTGCCCTTTCAACAAAATGGCGGAATCCTTCATCACTCATAAGGCTATCCGTTTGAAATGACTTAATTCGTTTAATCATATTATTCACCGTATACTATGTTGTTCAAAGTATAATACTATATTATTCAAGGTATGTTTCATATATAAATCATACTAGAGCCAATTTTTGATACACGGTAGAATTTCGAGAATTCTTTTATAGGCGACTTCTCTTATTATTTATAATGGGATTCCTAAACTATTCAGTATATGAACCAATAGAAAAGGAGATTCCCGTTGTTATTATTCTTTACTGTATTATTATCATTCAAGTCTTACTTCTTACCCTTTTTCTGATTTTTCGATGGCATAATCGGAGAGTTTTAGCCATACGTTATCTTTCTTGGAGTTTTTGTTCATACGTACTTGCTTTTTCTTGTTTTCTAGTTTCTGCTTTGGAAGGCCTTGTTACTGGGTATAAAATGCAAATTTACCGATATTTCATGGGATTTGGTTATTTTTTCTTCATATTGGGCCACATTCTTTTTATCTTGTTTTCAAAGGAGATATTTTCTCTTGAATGGAAAAATGTGCAAATATATATTATTATCGGAGGAATTGTTTCCATATCAGTAGTTCTACCTCAAAACTACTATGGTGTACCAACAGGAAGTGAAGGTCCTGACAACATCCGATTCTATTCTTCTCTCGCTATGTTAATATTTTCTTTGTTTCTCTTTGGGCGGATAGCTTTACGTACATTTCAAGTTTACAGAAAAATGACTTTAAAATATGCGCGATATGGATTTCTCGGATTTTTCATAGGTGAAATTGCTATGATTTTCGTATTTCTTTTTATTTTAGCAGATTTTCTCTATTGGGAATTTAATCTTTTATCTGGTTACACTATATTCTACTATTTTGCTGTAATTTCAGGAATAGTAAGTATTGGAGGATTTTTTTTAGGAATCTACGTTCCACCAAAGCTGCAAGCACAAGAATTTCGAAAATTAGCTGAAAAAATGTTAGTTGAAGAAAAAAAGGATGAAATGATATCAGTTCAAAACCGAGTAGAGAGCGTTGATAAAAAAAATCTACCATTGTTTAACAGTCGATCGATCGGTCTTTCACCATTACCAAAAACTACTGGAGAAAAGCCTGCAATCTTAATACAATGCCCTAGCTGCTTAAATCACCTATATTATGAAATTCCAAAGTCATTAATTCAAGCAAGGGCTCAGAATCAAAAAGATCTGGTATCTATCAAAATTCCAGTAGGATTAATCTGTAATCATTCATTTTTAGTTTATCTTGACAGAAATTTTTCTATTCGATCATATTCTATGATTGATCTTGAAAATAAAGGATAAGGCTTTTTTAGATTCCACCGCATGTATTAGATATGACATCAGATTTGATTCAACTTGAATATAATGATAGTGGTGAGATCGCTACTCTCTGGTTAAATCGACCCAAAAAAATGAATGCTCTTAACTGGGAAATGTTCTCACTTTTATCAGAACACTTAGATTCACTCAGTACCAATTCAAAGATTCGAGTTATCCTTCTAAAAAGTCGCTCAACGGTATTTTCTGCAGGAATTGATGTAAAATTATTGGCAGGTTTCGATCCCGGTGCTCCAAAACTGAATTTAAAGGGGAAATCTTTCCGTTACATGATGCGAACGAAACTACAAGGGATATTCACTAAGCTGCGCACAATGGAAGTACCAATTATTGCTGTTGTTGATGGAATATGCTATGGTTCCGGCTTTGAGTTAGTTCTTGCTTGTGATTTTATATACGCTACAGACAATACCATTTTTCAAATGAAAGAAGCTCATTTGGGCATAATTCCAGATTTAGGAGGGGTTACTCGATTGATTCATTTGATTAATCCTTCATTTGTTAAGGAGATTTGCATTGCTGCCCGAAAAATAACGGCAGCTGAAGCATATCGAATGGGTTTTGTGAATGATACTGCCTCTAATATGGAAGAACTTTTAAAGAAGGTTGAAAATCTTCAAAATGCCATTCTTGAAGCAGCGCCTTTAGCGGTAGGTATGGGCAAGCGACTCATTGATGAACTTTACGGCGTTCCAGAATTGGTCGGATTGGATAAAGAAGCACACATAAATTCTTTTCTCTTCACCACTAAAGATCACCGAAGAGCGATTGATGCTTTTTTGGATAAATCCAAGCCAAAGTGGAAGGGCAATTAAGAGAGCAATGTTAGTTGAAGCAAAAAAGCAAGAAAATATATTTCTATCGAGATTCTCCATATTACGCAAAATTAGCAATTCAAAAGATTAGAAATATTGGCAAATTTTCCCCATATTAAAAAAAACGACAAAAGTTTCATGATTACTTAATCCTAAGATTTAAATAAAATGGGAAAAATCCTTAACCAATGAAAAGCCGAAAAAAAATCTTACTGACCATTTTTTGTTTTTTTGCTATTATTTCATTTGTAACCACAACTTCTGCTAATATTGGTGTATCTGTTGATCAAACCTATCTTTTTCAAGGGAGAATGGATTGGAGAAATGCAGACAAACCACAAATACTCACGTGGGAAACAGAAATTATAATCACAGCCGTAGAAGAATTGACAATTAATTATACAATAATAAAATCAAACGTCGTTGAAACAGGAGGTTGTGAATCTGGGGCTAAAGAATATAACCATACAGATGTAAGAGCGATGATCTATTCAGATGATGCCTTGACTAATGATTCGATATTACACTTCAGATTATCGAACGCTTATCAAATAAACACCTATTTTATCAATAAAGATTTTGCCCCGAAAACTCTTGAACATCATGGATCTGATATTTTGATGGGAAATTACACCCTTAAGGTAAGTTATGATTCCAATGGGGTGATCGAAACTTATAACTGGATTGATACTTCAGAATTTAATCGAAACACTACAATCGAACGAAACACCAATAGCGATGGTTTTACTTTGGATGCCTATCCGTTGTTAATAATTGGAGTTGCGATATATATTGGTTTTCTTCTGATTATTAAAAAAAGCAGATATCAGAAACCTACTAACTGATAAGAATGTTTGCGTTTCAATCACACGTAAATTCTTTTCTCTTCACCACTAAAGATCACCGAAGAGCGATTGATGCTTTTTTGGATAAATCCAAGCCAAAGTGGAAGGGTAATTAAGAGAAATTCGAAAATGTGGGTCTATAAGGTAATTCTCGGCATATTGTGGATATTACTAGCACTTTCTTATGCATCTGTTCACTATCGGCAGCGCTACCTTATAAAATGGTATGTACCTAAGCATCTCAGAGTGAGCAGCTTAGTACTTTTATCCATCTTTTTTTCTTACACTGGATTAGAAATGTTATGCTATTTTCTAACCGATCATTTTCTTTTTTCCTTATTTCTCTATTCAATGGTTCAAATCACTTTAATTTTATTTCCAATCTGGCTGAGAATTAAACTTTACCGACTTTATTATGAAAAAAATATGGATATACCTGAAACCCTTAAAAATTGGCATAAATTTGGCCCTTATTTAATTCCTCATCCATCCTATCAAAAATTTTTGTCAATTCTTTGGTGTAATAGTCAAAAATCAAGATTTGAAATTGGAGAGACGGACGCATCATTGCATACTTTGAAATCTTCTGTAATTGCAACACAGAAAAGAATAAAGCAAAAGATTCGGAAATTAAACCGAGTGACCATCGATCTTTCTAAATTTCCTCGTGGATTTTATTATAGATTGGATAAATCGCAAGTTACTTTCCATATATCAACTTCATTAATTGAAAATTTGATTAAACCCAGATCAAAGAATGAATTGAATAACACAATTGAAATCGTTGCAATTAGCGACTTACATGCAGATCTCACTTCAATCCAAAAGGAAGTAAACATCATCCGCAAATTATGCCCAAAACCTGATTTTATAATAAGCAGTGGCGATAATATTACTAATGCATCAACATGGACTAGTTGGGGGCGATTAATTGCACCATTTGAAGATTTTTTGGCTTCTCGACCGTTTTTATCTTGTTCTGGCAACCATGATGCAGACAAAATTCGAAAAGTTAAGAATTGGCAAGTAATATTGCCGTACCACGATTTTTCTTCAAAGAAAGGAACTTCAAATGATCTGTATTATTCTTTAACTTTTGGGCCGCTTAAATTGTTCTTTATTGATTTATATAATGGAGGGCATAATCCAAGAATTCCCAATTCAAATCAAATGGCTCGTCTTCAGCATGATCTTCAAAATTCTCCCGAAAAAATTAAGATTTTAATTATGCACAATTCAATTTTTTGCACAGGGGAATTTGGGTGTGACAATGTTTTAGGAGAGATTTTTCTCCCAATTATTGATTCATTTAAAATCCCTTTGGTTATCTCAGGTCATGCTCATATATTTGAGGCGTTTTACCGGAAAAATCCCAAAAATAATCTTGAAACACTTTTTCTGGTAAACGGCGGTGGAGGTGGAAAGCTGGATGATATGATATTAAAACGTAAATCTTTCATTACTGTACCATATCGATGGGAATCAAGAGAACATCGTGCTAAAATACAACCTTATTTGGAGGGAAATACTTCCAGTGCTTTTAGAAATGATAAGGCTGTCTTAAACTATCAAGAATTTGGCTCTATCACCCATTCTTGGTGTAAAATAAAGCTTAACACTTTAAAAATTCACGTAGAAGCCTTCGATTGGGAAGGAACTCTTCTATATCACAAAGATATACCAATAAAATGAATAATTAAATAGGTATTTTTTGCTTTAAGATAACAAATTTATCCAGTGATCCACCAGATTTAATCTTGTCATTAATTCTTTTCTAATGAACGCTTTTCGATTTCGAGAGAAATTATCAGGTTGATATCCTTTCAACGTTAAAAAAATTCTCAGATCTTCAGAATCTAGGTAAATAACTTGGAGTTTTCTTATAAGTTCTTTCTTCAAATAATCAACTAACTGCTTGGATTTTTTAAGTGAAAATGGCAACTTGATTTCTATCCAAGAAAATGGCCGATTTTTCAATGCAATTTGTTTAACTTTATGCTGAAAAAATATTCTTTTTCCATTAACGCTTGATAATAACTTTTTATATCCCTTAACAAAAAAAAAACCGCGGGTGAAAGTTGTTTCAATGGGGGAAACTGCTTCGGGACATCCAAGGTTTTTTTCTTTAATAGATTTAATGCAGAGAGTGGAATACCCGGCACATTTTTCATTTGTCCCGCAATTTCGAAATGTTGCAGTAAAATGTGATATTTTCCAGTATCATGAAAATCCGGTAAATTTCTCGCAATTTGAGTTATCAACAGTGGATCATCTTGTGTAATATATCTTGTGCCATAGATTGCTACATCTTTGATCTCAACTTGAGATCCTTTCCGTAACTCAAAATCATACGGTGTAAAACCTTGAAAATGATATTCTCCATAATAAGAATCTAATAAAATGATTAATCCTAAGCGGTGTAAAACTTTCAACCAAGAATTTCGGGTGTATAATTTAGCTCTGTTGGATTTACGGCGGATATCATGGTTTCCTTCAACTGCGATAATAGGAATGGAATTATTTGTTTAGGAATGGAAATTCTGCAGCATCTCCAGAACTTTCTCAAAAGATCCAGGTAAATTATCTCTTGAAGTGAAAATATCACCCCCAAAAATAATAAAATCCACCTGTTCAAGTTCAGCCCTCTGTAAAATTTGGCGAAAAGCCTGCAGATAACCCCCTGCCAACTTGGAATTATAGAATTGACCAGTTCCCAGATGAATATCGCTGGCATGAATGAAAGAAAATGCAGACGAATGCTGCGAAACTTGCATTTTTTTTTAGAAAAAAAACAGATAAATAATTTTCACAGAATTATTAGTGATATTTACTTTTTTTCTTCATGGTTTGAACTGCACGCTCAGCCAACTTTACTGCTTCATCCGCCCGCTTTTGCTCTGATTTAAGCTTGTCTTTCAAATTTTGGGTCTCTACCTTCATACCTGATATTTCTAATTCAAAAGTTTGTATTTTTTCTAGCATTTGGTCCAATTTTGCCTTCATGTTATCCAATAATTTGGTTTTTTCTGCCAATTCTACTTTTAAATCATCCCTTTCAGACATTAACTCCGTCATTTTTTCATCGTACATTTGTTCTGGCTTAGGGATCTCTGATGTATTAGAAGTGGTCATATTTTGCTCAATTTCATTGAGAACTTGATCAATTTCTGAGGCTAACTGGGTTGTTTCTGGAATTTCTGCAAGATTTGATGGAATAGATGGAGTAGATAGAATAGATGGGGAATGTTGAGTGGATTGTGTGTATTGAGCAAGTTGGGCTTGCAATCGTTGAATTTCTTGCTGAAGTTCGTAATTTGTTTGCCGTAAACTGTCAATACGATGATATAATTCCGTAGTTGTAAGCCGCACTCCTTGAAATATTTCAGTAGCTGCGTCTTCCAGAATTTCTTCCGTATATTTCTCTCTAAATTTTGAAATTAAATCGGAACGTGCGATTTTCTCTTCTTTTCCTAATTTTTCTAATATGTTAATCCCCATTCCCCCGTGTATCGTGTATCTTTTACGAATTTTCACTTGAATGGGACAGAATGGGGTGATATCTCCTGTAATTATTGCTTCTCCTGGCATTAAATTCTGAATCTCTTCTTCATCGTGTGAATCTAATCCTTCTGCAGAACTAGTTGTAATTCGTATATCATTAATATCTGTTAATTTATGGATAATCCACGTACCTGCTTGGGCGCGAATTGTAGTATCCAATGCTTGAGGTTTTTGAGTGATGACCACCAGATTACATCCAAATTTCCGCCCCTCTTGAGATATCATTTTTACCGTATCCAATGATTTGCTGGCCTTCTTTCCAGCAAACAAGTGAGCTTCATCTAAGAAAACAAAAACGGGAGGAATTTCACGCATAGTACTTGCTTTATATAAACGCGCTAAAAATTGCTCAATAATATTTTCTTGTATTGGAATATCTACTCCTCGTAAGTTTATTGTTATGCATTGACCAGGTAGAATCAATTCCTTCAACTGAATTACTGGAAGATATTTTAACGGCAAATCTGCTTGTGGATTATAAGAAATCTCTGCAAATTCAATAATATGTTTTCTAAATGATTTTTCTGGATCATTTTTATTAAAAAAAATTTCAGAATCAGGGATATTATTTTCATCAAGTAATTTTAAAGTAGAGTACTCACCATGTCTATCTATAATAATTATCGGAATCTCTTTTTTGAGAAGTTCCTCCAATAAAACTCCCACAGTATATGATTTTCCAGAGCCAGATTTGCCTGTAATAAAAACGCGTCCTAATTTTTCTACATTTGGCATAGCACGAAGCCCTGAAATTCCGAATATTTCTCCTAAGTTTAAGGCCTTTTCTTCAGAAGTGTCCATTCCTATTGCTTTTTGAATTTCTTCAAGGCGCGCTATTCGAATTTTGGAATCAAGTGGAAAAGGGGTGTGTGGAGGATTTCCAATAATCTTACATTCTCCAAATTGTCCCTTTTCATCATTCCACAAATGAATCGTTGATAAAATAAATGTATTAGAATCATGGTTAACAGCAATAAATGCTTTTCTGGGGATACTTGTCATTATTTTGAATTTAAACCCAAATGGGGTCGTTTTACCCTCAATATGGCCGATAATCTCATCTGATGGTTGATTCATAGTTTCAATCTCACTTTCATTATAATATAGCTTTTAGGTGTTTATAATTTTCGGGGAGTCCAACTTGAGTTGTCAGAAAAATGAAGAAAAAGAGGAAAAAATCTTCTTTCAACTATTTCTTAACTAACCGATAGGTTTTATACTCAGTTACCCCATTAAGCGAGTTTTCGCTAATAGGTACTTGAACAAACATATTTTGATCAACAGGCTTATGAGAAATTTTATTTGAAACTTGAGCTTGCTGGTACTTCTGGAATGATTTAGCTGTTTCTAACTCATGGATTAAAAAATCTCTGACTGCCACACGAATTAATTCTGAGCGAGACGGATAAAGACCTTCCTGTCCTGTCAGTGAATCGATGGCTTTCAGATAGGAAATCGGTAGATTTACCGTAATGATGCGAATTAGTGATTCCTCCTTTGTTTTGCTCTCTTTAATTTATTTTACAGAATTATGTGTTAAAATAAATCCCTATTTATTAAATGTGTCTTAAAATTCACTGTTTGTGATTATCTTGCAAATGGTATTCTCCCCTATTTCAATAAACACATAATTTTGTAAATGTTTTAGCGTTATCCTTTCGATTTTCTCGAACTAATAACTAAAGTTACTATGTTTGTGTTCTATATAATCCTTTTGTTTTAGTGAGAAATTTTCTAGTATTAAAGAGATAATAAATGCTAAATGGAGGAAAACATTTCCTATAATGTCAAATGCATAATATTTATATTATCTTTTAATAAAAACAGAGTATATTTAAAAAGATATTTAAATGGGAAGCCATGAAATTAAATATTATGGTGTTTTTATTTTTTTCCAAAATACAACAGATTTAACTTCTTCTGAATCATTTAGGGCTACTGTTTCGTTTTTAGCAGAGTAATTTAGCCGTTCAAACTCTTTGGCTGCTTCTAGTTCTTTTAATAGGAATTCTCTAACTGCTATTCTAACTAATTCTGAGCGAGAAGGGTATAAACCTTGGTGTTTATTGTTAGTGACTAATTTATCAATAGCATTTAAATATGCCACGGGTACATTGCAGGTAATTATTCGGATTGTTTTTTCCACCCCTTATTTCTACTAAACAAAACATATGAGTTGTTTTAGATAAATTTTGAAGATAACTGTTGTATAGATTCACTTTCATGAAATTATTTGCCATATCTAAGAGTTTTAGGAAAACTGGCATTAAATTTTTCCCAATTTTTGTTTGTTGCTTTTAATTTTTCATGACTCTGCTTAAAGTTCGATTTCCTTCACAAACGTATATAGAAATAATTATGTCGAAATAGTATAAAAACATTTTTGCTATATAAAGGTATTTGTGGGGAAATATCATTTCATATTCGATTATTGATAATATCTTCTGCTTAACACAGGGATAGTGTAAAAATACATTTGAGATTTTATCAAAAATATTTATATTTTTATTAAGACTATTTTGGATGCAGCTACTGAAACATCTTCTTTTTATCCAAAAAGTAATTAAATTCTGACATGTATTATTGATTAAGTGAACAAGAAAAGGAGACTTCACTAATGAGTTATGATTGGTTTTCCATTATTTTTACATTTGCCATTTTCGTAACAATTATGATCATTTTCAGCCGAGAAAATGCAGATTATGTGGCTTTTTCTTTGTTGGGAGCCGCGCTCTCTAGTTTGGTGACCTTTTTTCGATTTCCTGAAGCTCATATTATACAATCAATAGAATGGAAACCCTTGATTTTTATTCTTTCCATGCAGGTTATTGTACTAATTGCCGAACGTCATAAGATTTTTCAGTGGGTAGCGGTGAAATCTCTACATCTTACTAAGGGGAATCACCGTATCTTCTTTTATTTAATCTGTATTATTGGCACATTTACTGCTTCCATTATTGCAGATGTCACGGTATCAATAATTTTTGTTCCCCTTGTTATTCGAGCATGTCGAATTCTAAAAATTAATCCTGCTCCATACCTTTACGGAATTACCATAACGATTAATATCGGTTCAATATTTACTCCATTTTCTTCCTCGGAAAATATCTTAATTAGTTCTAGTTTTGATTTAAGCGTTCAATGGTTTTTTATGAATACTGGTATTTTTGTAATATTAGCTTTAATTGGGACTTTAATTCTGTTAGATTTCTTTCTTCTAAGAAAGAATTCACCTCCCACCGAATCTCAGAAGAATATATTGTTAGAAATTATGAATCCTGAATTAGTTATTATAGATCGCAAACAATTTATTACCAATTCGATCTATTTTATTATTGTAATTCTTGGTTTTGTTTTTATGTCCGATTATGCCTTTTTAGTCGCCTTATTTGGTGCGATTATAATGTCACTTTTAAACCGAAATCAATTTACTGATAATCTTACTAAAATTGACTGGAAAGTGATCTTCTTCTTTATCTCTTTGTTTCTTATTATTGGCAATATGATTGATAATGGCACTTTTGCATTAATTTTAAGCGCTTTACAAGGTTTTTCTGGGGGTAATCTTTGGGTATTATCATTTAGTGTTTTAATTATTACCAGTCTTCTTTCTGGATTCTTAGCAAATTCTCCCACCGCAATTATTGGAATAAATCTTCTTAACGAAATGTTCAATTTCAATCCTCCTGCTATTATAATCATTGCTTTTCTTTTAGGAATTAATTTGGGGGGTAACTTATTACCTCAAGGGGCAGCATGTGATGTAATGACACTTAATTTAGCAATGAAACATAAAGTAGAAGGTTTTACTTACAAAAGTCTGTTGCGAACAGGAGGAGCATTTGCTGTGGTTCATATAGTAATGTGTATTCTGTATTTGACCGGCTACTATTTCGTTGTATACTAATACCTAACCGTATTTTAGCTAGAATTTATCCAAGCAAACAGAATAGAGTGGAAAAATCTATCATTTTCTTATAGTGTGGTATGGTTCGCATGACAATATAGCACCAAAGGGTTGATATACTTCATAATTTTACAAAGTAATGATGGAATGGGAAACTCTACGGAACATTATCACGTTCACGGACTAGGTGTACCTAAGAAAGAGAAATATAGTAAAATAATGTGAGATATATAGAACTCATGACAATGTGCATTATGGTAACCAATGAACCGCGCACCAACAGAGTTTTATAGTTGAACTCCTTCACATTGCTCTTTTCAGCTAGATTTAGTGCCATTAAATCGCAAGCCGCACCTTGTGGGAGAAAGTTGGAACCCAAGTTGATGCCAAATAGAAATGCCATTAGGATTAATTGAGGAACATCTCCGGGATTAGGCCCGTAGATATTCTGTAGTAGAGTAATAAATACTAAAGCTGTTGGAACTTGAGCCAGAAATCCAGATAATACAGCGATCATAACCAGAATGGTAAATGCGGCTAATAATTCATTTTGTGGTAGAATCATTTTAACCCAATCCCCTATTATATCAAAAATACCGGCCATTTTCATGCAACCGATCAATAAGAAAAGTGCAATAAAGAAAAAGATGATTTTCCAATCGATTTGTTTGGTGTTTTCGGTAAAATAAATACTATTCATTAAACTCATGATCAAAGCTCCAATAAGGGCAACTACCCATGGACTTGGATAAAACAAAAATCCAAAAATGATCATAGCAAACATGATGGAATTTAGCAGAAAATACTTGCGATCAACCACCACCAAGCTTGGATCCATGATTTCTAAAAGTATCTTTTTATATTCTTCTTTAGGTGGGTTGATTTTACGTAACAATAGAATATCTAAAAGAAATAATGTAAACAACAAAACTGGAAAAACATATAATGTGAAACTTCTTAGAAACCACGTAAAATTCAATCCAAAGACTGCAGATATTAATACATTTTCTGAAGATGAAAAAGGAGAGTATAAGCTTCCAATATTTATTGTGAAACTAATCGCAAATATATATGGAGCCGATTTAATGTGCAGAATACGGCAAGCTCGAATAACAAGGGGAACAAAAATTATTGATATCGTGACATCTGCAATAATGGAAGCGGACAGAGCACTTATTATGCTGATCAAGTAAAAAAACTTTCGATGATCACCTTTAGTGGCGCGAAGAACCTTTAAAGCAATCCATTCAAATATCTTC
>CAYRPF010000054.1:0-22198 GCA_964426185.1 uncultured archaeon
TTTAGATGATTTAAAGATGGATTTAAGATGGAATAATTACTTTAATCTTGATATCTTTGTCGGTTTCAACCTTAATCGCATTCTGCAATTCTTCTCTATCGTTTTTAACTTTTTTAAGTAATTCTGAGTAATCCCTGCGATATCGAGATACATCATTTTCAAAATGTTCCAAATCCAGTGTAGCAATCGAAATTTTTTCTTTTAAATCATTTCGTTGTGATTCCAACCCTTTAGATTTCATTTTATTTTGAATTTTCTCCTTCTTCTCCATTAATTCCAGAATTTTCCTAATATCGTCTTCTAATGCGTTATTAGAAACAATTTCGTTTATATTTTCAATAATGCGATTTTTTAAGTCTGATTTTAATTGGAGATAATCTCTTTCATCTTCCAGCAAAATACGTGTTTTAATCAATAATTGGCGCAAATGGGGGATTTTCGGACCCTCTTTTAATATTTCTGATACTGGATCTTTTAAATATGGTTTTAAATCATATTCTGAAATATCACGGAGCGTTATGGTGCCTTTTTCAAGGGATTTCTTCATCTTTTTGAAGGCCTTACTGAATTTGAGATTTTCCCTGAAATCACGTTTAAGTAGTTCTAATTCATGTTCTATTTTTTGAAATTCTTGCAAATCGGGGTCTTCATTTAATTGTTCAAGTTCTGCTTCTTTTCTTTGTAGATTTTCTTTCATGCTCTTAAATGTGTCTTCTAATTCGTCTAATTTCTTTTTTGTGGTTGCTAAGCGTTCAATATTATTATTAAGTAGAGGAATTCGTTTAATTAATTGTTCCGCTTCTTTTCCATCTTGGTAATTCTTCAAGATAAATTTATTGATTTTTTGATTGTAATTTCCGATTTTTCGTAAATGAAGATCAATTTCTTTAATTTCTAATTTGAATTCTTTGTAAAATCGGCGCATCGTCTTTTTACCTTGGGCATTATAAGTCATATAGACTTTTTTAACTCCGTCGTTAAATTTCTGACAAGCGTCATAAGAAATTGAAGTGTGTACAGTGGGGATTTCCAATTCATCCAATGAATTTAGCACTGATTCAATAAACCGGTCCATGATCTTTTTGGTTTTTTCATCTAAATTTTCACCATCGCTATCAGGAGTGTGATTCCGCCAAGCTTTTAGTGAGTTTTTGGCTTGAGCGACTTCTTCGGAAATTTTTGTGTAAATTTTACCAAGTAGTTTATGTTCTCTCTTAAAGCGTTCTTGTAATTGTTTTAAATACCAAGCTTCAAGTTCTGCTAAATTCACTTCTGTCATAGGTCACAATCAGTATGAATAATTCACCGCAATATAAAAAACTATTATGAAAATTATTAGTAATTTAAAAGGAAGCAAATTAGTTTTCTGATTTTCGAATAAATTCTCTTAATGCCTCCATATCGATACCTAAATAGCCTTGTTCTGCATATTCAGGTGATCTAATCCGCATCATGGATTTATCTTCGTCACTAATAAATAACATACCCTTTTTCAGAAATCCATTTATATAATTATGAAATTCCAATTTATCTTGAATTAAATCTTCAGATGGTTGTTCATCGTAGGTATGAATCAGTGGGGCGCTATTTTCATCAGCGTGCATTCCTTTCATTCCCACAAAAAGGGCGCCTAATGTGGCAATAAAGGGTAATTGGTGCACCATGTCGCTCATTTTCAAAAATGCTTGAATATTTTTAGCAGAAAGGTATTCTGAAAATAAATCAATATTGAATCCAAAACAACAACTATAATGGGTGTTTTGGGCTTTCTCAATTCCTTCTTTAATTATTTTTAAGCGAGTGAATTTATTTGTAGGTGAAGTTCGAAACAACTCCTTGTAATCTGCGGTATTCAATAATTTCATGGAATAATTCTGCCCGTCGTATTTCATTTCTGCCAGGGCTTCATATGGTTTGTTTTCATCTTTAATATTATCTTGATAGGTGACAATAAGGATGTTACCAAAGTATCGGGTCATAGTTTTAAATGCATTAGAGATTTCGGTTATTCCTGAACCCAATTCAAGTCCGAACAATTTCAAAAAGGAATTTAATAGTGAATCTGGATAATAAGTTGCTGAAAACACTAATTCAAATAAACTGGTTAAAAATTCAAACATTCCCATGTCTGAGTTACGAAATCGTGTGAAGTATTTCCAGAAATCCTGTGTTTCTAATATTGCGGTGCGTATTCCTGTTTTTTTATAGATGTTTTTACCAATATCAAGTAATGATTTTTCTGGAGTTAACAAATCTTTGAATATATGATTGGGTAAGGCCGTTAATTTCATTTGGTTGTGATCTACCATCATTTTTACTCCAAACAATAAGTTCTTATGATCATTAGAAACCAGCACAAAATTCATGGTAAGATCATCCAAAAGCGTGGTAATAATTGTGGACCATTGTTGTAAATCCACGTTGTTCCAAGAGATAATCCATTTTTTTATTGTTTGAAAAATTTTGGGATTTTTGATATTTTGTGAGAGAAAATAGTAAATGTCATTATTGGATTCTTCTTGAAAACCTTTTAAAATCGGATTTTTCCAGCTAAGAATTCTAGAAATTGCCAAAAGGGTATTAGTATTGAATGATGGTAGATTTAATGAAGCAATATCGGATTTTATCGACCAAGGAATTATAAAAGGATAGACTTTTTCAAAACCATAATTTTTGGAAAAATATTCATTAACAAAAGGTGCAATTGATTGTTTTTGATACATTATTTCTTGAAGTTTTAAAATAAATTCATCCCTTTCCTCAAATTCTCTTAAAAATTCCACTTCACTCTGTAAAAAGGATCGGTTTACTTTCTTTTCATCTTCATCTAGAATTTGCTCAATATGAAATAAGAATCCATCTAGTAATTGCAATGATTTATCTACAAACATGAAAAAGACATGTTGAAATGGGATTTTTTCATATAAAAAATTCAATATATGGTAAATTTGGGTTAAGTTCCATGAAATTGGTAAACCCGAGTAAAATATTTTGGGAATTGAAACTTTCTCAAAAGGATTCAATGCAATTCTGTTAAAAATTTGACTTGAAAGTTCTACAGATTTGTGAAATTTCTGAATATCTTTTGAAATCACACTTTTTTTCATGTTCATATTCAAATCGTTATAAGAAATCCGTAAAAAACCTTTTTTCATTTTCTTACGAAAATCTAAAAATTACAAATACTTAATAATATTATGAATTCAGTTTCTGGTTCACCGCTTCCAAACGAAATTTCGGAGATTCTAATAAAAAATTATCAAACATTACTGCAAAATCCGAAGCCAGAAGATGAAGAACGAATTCACACTGAAATGATTGAAATTTTCAAAAAATTAGTTATAAATTCTCAACCAGATACTGAATTTCAACATAAATGTGAGATCATTCAAGAATTAATTGAAGCATGGGAGCCTTTGGATTATTGGTTTGTAGAACTTCCTGAATTGCCTATCATATTACGCGATTTTTTAATAGATTTTGCTAATTTTAAGCCATTTTCTGAGAAGAAAGCCTTGCTTCCCCGCGAAGGAGCCAAGATTCTTTCTAAAAATCTTGTCAAAGATGGAGATCTTAATATTTCTCTGGAGGATGATGAAGAAGAAAAATCAATTACTCCCGAAGAATCTAATCGAATAAATAAACGAATCGAACAATTACAAGAACGGATGAAGCATTTAAAACAAAAATTTACTCCCAAAGATACCAATCGTTCGTTAAATATTCCTTCTATTCCAAAATCTGGTGGAATTCAAAAAAATGTAAAAAAAAATTTAACCCCTCCTAAAATAATAATTCCTCAAGAAGATCTGAATCATTCTTTTGCACCTTCTATAGAGCTTTCAGACAATATCTTATCTATTGAGAAAAAACCCACTTCTAGTGAAATAGAAAATACTGCAGAAATACCAGATAAAAAACCAAATGAAAAATCAACAGTAAAATTAACAGAAAAATCTGCAAACAATCCTATAAAATTTCATACTCGGGAAGAAATCGATGAAATATTGGACTTAGAGCAAATACATTCAGATGGATCGAAACTTTTAACCCAAATTTTTGTGAAAAACGCTGCAAATCCCCAAAACCCAGATATAATTTTGAAGGATGTTTTTGATCAGTCAAATTTCGAACAACTGGAGAAGAAAACTGAAGAACAAATTGATCCGGAATTATTATATCAAGAACTATTAAGATTTCGTGGTAAGCTGACTCATTTACAGTTGAAGTATCAACAATTAAAAGAAACCTATAAAAAAGGGGAATTACCAGAGGAAAGGTTTAAGGTGTATCTTGAGCAAAATCAAAGTCAGATAGAAGAAATAAAAACTAAAATTTCTCATATTGAACGTAACCTTTTTTGAAATTCACTATTTTCGCAAGAGTTTAAAAAGATTTAAAAAGATTTTTTCCGAAAGATTTTTTTGAATGAGAAGCTTATCACCTATACAGATAAGATAGAGGATTGGCAATGTCAAAAACTGAATTTATGACCGCTATTGAAACCGCATTTGATGAGGGTCTTCCTTTTATTGATTTTACTGAATTTTATACCTATGCCTTAATTCCCAAAGGAGACAAATATCTTGAGATTTCCTATGATTTTGAAGATCATGAAATAATGGAAAATCGAACACTTGATCCAGCGAAAGCGTATTTTAATTTTTGCGAAGAAGTGGAGAAGGCTTTAGCAGAAGAATTAGAAATTTTTTATCTTAATAAATGGCGCGATTTTAAAAACTCTTTATCCGGGAATGAAGCAGCAAAATTACCAAAATTGATAGAAGAGTTAGTAAATAATACAGATACATATGGTAATGATATTCCTGTTATAAAAAGTCCAGAAGATCTAGCCAAATTGAAGGAAAAATTATAGATAATTATCTCTGAAATCCTTGATTTCTCTATATAAATTTTACCTGAAAGATTTTTTCAAAAATTTTCTCTTAACAAATATTCAAGGAGAAGGAATAAATCATGTCAGAGCCAGAACCCATTGGAAAAATCATGCGAAAAATAAAGAAAAAATGGGATAAAGATCCTGAAGGATGGTCCGTATTTGGGAATGTTGATAGAGATGGAAATCGTGAAATGTTCATCAATCAAGCACCTAACAGTTATTGGTTGAAAATGCGCACCATCACTGCTCATAATCAGATGGCATTTGGAAAAGAACTACGGAATATTGATGATGAAATAAATCAGAAAATTGGTGGAAGGCATAATCAGAAAAAAATTCAGAGTAAAGAAGAATTATTGCAAATTTTCGCATTAATGACCCCGTCTGAGAAAGAATATCTATATACTGCCGGTGTAGAGCGATTTTCGCCTAAATTTGTCGAATCTCACAAAATGAAAATTGAAGAAAAAGAAACAGATGCAGATAAGCTTTATCGATTATATTTACGAAAAAAATGGCAACGAGAACAAGAAATGCGGGAAAATATGTATCTTTAAATTTCCTAATTTCTAAATCCGTCCATCTGACAAATATTTCTTTGTTTGTTCATGAGTAAACCAGTATTTCCCATTTAAACAAGCTAAACAAAGTTTTTCTTTCGGCAAATTGATTGCTTGGATCAAACCCTCAATAGAGAGATATTGAAGAGAATCTGCACCAATCTCTTCCCTGATTAATTCTATTGCTTCTTCATAACTTTTGGATAGATTGATTTTCCGACCAAAAATCAATTCTTGTTGAGAGGGGAAATCTACCCCATAAAAACATGGATTTGCAATAGGAGGGCTTGATGAGCGAACATGGACCTTTTTTGCACCTGCTTCACGAAGAAGATTAACTATTCTAGTCATTGTAGTTCCTCTAACTATTGAATCATCAAAAAGGATTACTTCCTTGCCTTTTATTATAGTTTCTACCGCATTTAACTTCATTCTGACTAAATTCATTCTCTCTGCTTGACTTGGTGCTATAAAACTCCTGAATACATATCGATTTTTCATCAACCCTTCATCATAAGGTATATTTGATTCATATGCATAACCCAAAGCAGCAGATCTGCCAGAATCAGGAACGGGAACGACAATTGCACTAGAAAATTTACTTTTTTCTTCACGAGCTAAATTTCGTCCTAATTGTTCCCTTGTTCGATGAACAGAACGGTTGTCAATTAGTGAATCTCCTCTAGCAAAATAGACATATTCAAAAATGCAGTGATGTGGTGAAACTGGCATTATTTGTTCGCTATGAAAGAAATGATCTTGATGAACATGTATGATTTCCCCAGGAGCAACATCCCGAAGAAGAGTGCCCCCTAATGAAGTAATTGCACATGATTCTGAAGCGATAATATATAATTCTGTTCCAAGCAAAGTCGCAGTTCCTAAACAAAGAGGTTTATTTCCACTGCGATATGCATATATATCTCCTTCATTGGTTAATAAAATGATAGAAAATGCGCCATCTAACAATCGGGTAGTAAAAGCTAAATTCTCTACCCAATTTTCTGCCACCATATGATTCGAAGCTAGCAAATTCGCAATAACTTCTGTATCGCCGTTTGTAAGGAAGATACGCCCCTTTGTTCCTAATTTTTCCTTCAATATTGGATAATTGGTAATATTTCCATTAAATGCAATTGAAAATGGCGGTGTTTGGGTCGTTTCATAATGAAATGGTTGAGCATTGAGAATGTCTCCGCTACCCGCTGTTCCATAACGAACATGACCGATTCCAATATTTCCCCATAGTTTTGCCAAGATATCTTGAGTGAGTGCTTCAAAAACCAAACCTTCTTGTTTGAAGGTGTGAATTGTTTTATTTGCATCTACTATGCTGATTCCTGCTGCTTCTTGTCCTCGATGTTGTAAAGCCATCAATCCTTGAAAAATTGTTTGAGCAACATGGACGGATGGATCTTTTGAAATCACTCCGATGATTCCGCATTCTTCATGAGGTTTATCCCATTTTATTGGTTCATATATCATTTTTTGTTGCATTTTTATCACATTGATTAGAAATGTCCTTTTGCATAGTTTACTGCATTTTGGAATATTTTCAAACCATTTTCTTTAGGTGCTTCACCACGAGTCCAATTTGGATGGTTATAAGGAATTAAATGGCATTCTGGATGGGGCATCATACCAAATACATTTCCCGCTTCATTACAAATACCTGCTATTCCATCGATAGATCCATTTGGATTATTTGGATATTCATTTGGTTCGTAGACAAATGGAATCATTTCTTCTTCCCATAAACGTGAAATAATTTTCGGATCTTTTGTTACGAATTTTCCTTCTCCATGACGCACAGGTACTTCCAATATAAGGTCATAACCTTCGGTCCAAATACATCTCGATTTGATTGTCTTTAATTTTACCCAACGATCTTCAAACATTCCAGACTGATTTTCAATTAAAGAAACGGATTGTTTAAAATTATCCCCGTGAAAGCCAGGTAAAATCCCCATTTTTACCAAAACTTGAAATCCATTGCAAACTCCAAAAATTAATTTTCCTTCATCAATAAATCGACTGAGATCTTGTCGTAATGTATAACGGAATTTATTTGCCAATACTGTTCCGGCTCCTAAATAGTCCCCGAAGCTAAATCCTCCAGGAAACATTAAAATTTGATAATTTTCCAAAGATTCTCTTCGGTTTATAAAATCATTCACATGAATTCGTTTTACTCGATCAGCTCCAGCCAATTCGAAAGCGTATTTAGATTCATAATCAGAATTTATTCCAAATCCCGTCATTATGCAGACATCGACCATTAATCAGTCCCTCCTACTAAAACTTTCAGTGTTGATTGCCAAATTTCTTTCAACTGCTCAATTGGTTCATCTATCAAAATTTCTAATTTATTTTCCCTAGTTGATAATATCCTAAGATTATGACCTTTTACCGTTCCCACACAACTAAATGTCGTGTTTTTCATAATTGCTTCGAATTTTTCTTGGTCTTCAGGCCGAATAGTTAAAATTATACGGCTTGGAGTTTCTGAAAAGAGAATGATATCTTCTCTAAGAAGAAAATCTGTAGGAATCTTGTCTAGATCAATTTCCATTCCAAAATCACCTGCAAAGGCACTTTCAGCTAAAGCCACAGCTAATCCACCATCTGAACAATCATGAGCAGAACAAATTATTCCTTCTTTGATTGCTTTATGTAACTTTCTATATTGATCAATTGCTCTCTCTGCATCCACTTTTGGGACAGATTGAAAACCCTTTAATTGTAACTCATCGATATATTCACTTCCTCCCAATTCATGGCGGGTTATTCCTAAGATATAGATCAAATCACCTTCATGTTTAACGTCCATAGAGATACTTTTTCGGATATTAGGTATTTTCCCTATAACTGAAAATAACAAGGTTGGAGGAACACTTACTTGAGTATTTCCAATTTTATAATCGTTTTTCATCGAATCTTTGCCAGAAATGCATGGGACTTTGAATTTTGTAGTGATATCATATAAGGCTTTATTGGCGCGCACAAGTTGGCCAGTATAACTTTCTTCATCTTCAGTTGAAAATCCCATTGCCCAGCAGAAATTATCCAACCCTGCCAAGTAGTTCGGATCGGCACCCACACACACTGCATTTCGTACCGCCTCATCTATAGCATTAGCAACCATCCAGTAAGTATCGATGTCGGAATATCTTGGACAGAGACCATGTGATACAACTAATCCTTCCCACGAATTGAAAAGTGGCTTAATTACTGCTGCATCACTGGGACCATCATTATTTTTTCCCATAAAGGGCTTGATTATACTACCACCTTGAACTTCATGATCATATCTGCGTACAATAGCTTCTTCTTTGGAGCAAATATTCAATCTTCCAAGTATGCGATAGAACATTTTGGATAATGAATCGGGAGTGGCAAATTCGGGATCTTTTCTGGAGAGGGGTTTCCAAATTCCGCGCATTTTTTTTTGAGGGGTTCCTTCGTGAAGGAATTCCATCGAAATATTTCCTACCATTTTTCCTTGATAATACAATTGAAAGTGCTTCGTATTGTTAAATTCACCAACAATTGTAGATTCCACTTCATATTTTTTTGATAATTCCATGAATTTTTCGATTTTTTCTGGAGGAACTGCTAGGGTCATCCGCTCTTGTGCTTCACTGACTAAAATTTCCCATGGCATCAATCCTGGATATTTCAGCGGGGGTTTTTCTAAATCTAAACGTGCACCAATTTCTTGTCCCATTTCACCTACGCTAGAAGATAATCCTCCTGCTCCGTTATCAGTTATTGCATTAAATAAATCTAAATCCCGTGCTTCTAACAAGAAATCGAGCATATTTTTCTGCACTATGGGTGCTCCGATTTGAACTGCAGTTGCGGGTGAGTTCTCATTAATTTCAAGAGAAGAAAAAGTGGCTCCATGAATACCATCTGCTCCAATTTTACCACCGCACATTACTACATAATCTCCCGGCTGGGGGGCTTTTTCATGAGTGTATTTTCCATTTATCTTTGCTGGTGCAATCCCCCCTGTTCCTACAAATACAAGTGGTTTTCCTAAATAGCGGGGATCAAAATACAAACTGCCATTTACTGTGGGAATTCCAGATTGATTTCCACCATCAATTACTCCTTTATGAACTCCTTTTAGCACACGACGGGGATGAAACAAACGTGGAGGTATTTTACCTTTATAAAATGGACTGGCAAAACAGAAAACATCCGTATTGAATATTAATTTAAATCCTTTTCCAGTTCCTGCTGGATCTCGATTACATCCTACAATTCCGGTTAAGGCACCACCATATGGATCTAATGCCGTTGGAGAGTTATGAGTTTCAACTTTCATTGCAATAGTGTAATCGTCATTAAATTGAATTACTCCAGCATTATCTTTAAAGACTGATACCAGATAGGGTGAATTAATTTGTTCAGTAGAAGCGCGAATGTAGGTCTTAAAGAGTGAATCGATGACTTCATGATGATCTTCTTCAAAATAATCAATTTTCGCGTTAAAAATTTTGTGTTTACAGTGTTCAGACCAAGTTTGTGCTAAGCATTCCAACTCTACATCAGTTGGTTGTGAAGGAAGGCCTAATTTTTGTCGTTCTTCCTTTCTTTCATTAAAATAATTTCTAATGGTCTTCATTTCTTCTAAATTTAAAGCTAAGACATTTTCGCGGCTGATATCCAGAAGCACTTCATCAGAAACATTCAAATTAATTTCATGAACTTCTGGTTTTTGATCTAATATAACTTTTGGAACAGCAGGTGTGAATTCATGCATATTTTGACCCGATTTAATTTCCCACCGCTGGATTAATTCGTTGGCCAATAGATTTTTCGCAATAAATTCTGCAGTGGTTGTATCACAATTGTGTAAAAGGTATTGTTCGGAAGTATAGACTCCATCAACTTTGATATGTATAGCATCTTGAATTGCCTTTATCGCTGTCGTTCCTACATTATCTGTGACTCCCGGCTTAAATCCTATCTCTACTATTGCTCCTTCAAAATTTTTTGCTAATGGATTATCAACCTTGAAAGTTTCAGTTATTGGATCTGAAAATACAGAATACCCAAGAGTTGAGAGTTGATCTTGTGACAAATTTCCGCCCTCAATTGTATATACCTTAATTTTTTCAACTTTTCTTATTGTAGTTATGTTGAGATCGTGACGAATATCTGCGTGAACATTGTTATCGATCGCAACCCCTACTTCGATACGGTGCACATTTTCCATACTGTAATATCTCCCGCTGGATTCCAAAAATAGCAAATGAGAATAATTACACCAATGTATTTAGGCTTTAAAATCGAACGCTGAAAAATTTAATGGGGAGTTAATATTACAGTTACCTTAGAAATTACAATTCGTTGAATTTTTCGATTTTTAAGAAAGAAATACTAGAAAATAAAGGTAAAAAAGAAGAAAAATTAAATATTCAGATTTTTCTTGATTCGATCAATCACATTTCCTTCAATTACCGGCTCAAACTTTTCTCCTGTAATCATTTCATAGGATTGGATATATCTATTTACAAATTCTACCTTGACTTCATCGGGTACTTCTGGAATCGGGCCATCTCCCATATATTTTTTCTCAATAATTAACCATTGTCGGAAAAATTCCTTATCCAATATTTCTGGCTTCTCTCCTCGTTCAAAACGGGATTCATAGGTATCTTTTATCCAAAATCGGGAAGCATCTGGAGTAAAGATTTCATCAATTACAACAACTTTTCCATCATGAGTTTTTCCGAATTCAAATTTACAATCCACTAAGATTAAATTATTTTGAGCACAGTAATCTGAGGCAAATCTGAACAAATCTAAGGTTTTCTTTTCAATATCTGCATATAATTCTGCATCAACTAATCCTTGAGCAATTATTTCTTCTTTAGAGATGGGTAAATCGTGTTCTCCCACTTCTGCTTTTGTTGAAGGTGTAATAACAGGTTCCGGAAGTTTTTGATAATTCTTTAAACCTGGTGGAAATATAATGCCAGATACCGATTCCCCTTTTTGATATGCACGCCACGCGCTTCCGGTTATATATGCTCTAACAATCATTTCGATGGGCAAGCTTTCACATTCATGAACCCTTACAACATTTGGATCAGGTACATCAATGATATGATTGGGAGCAATATGCTTGGTTTTTTCAAACCAGAAAACTGACATTTGATTGAGTAATTGGCCCTTAAATGGAATAGTGGTTATAACTCTATCAAAAGCGCTTAGTCTGTCGGTTGAAATAATGATACGTTGATGATTTTCTTTATCAATAAAATTTTCTCTTACTTTACCGCGATAATGATGCCCGAGTTGAGGTAAAGATATTTCCGAAACAGTATTATTCAGTTGACTTCTAATTAAAGATTCATCTAGCATGTGATTAATCATTATTTTACAAATAAAAAATCATCGTATATATGTAATAATGGGGTATTATGCCGAAGATTTTCGAATTTTGAGCAAAAAATTATCTAAAAAGCAACAATTCTTATAGCTTTTTATAATTCTTACCGCTATACTTGTCAATCGGGTACTTCTTTCCATTACTTTGTATTTTCTTGAGAATAACTTCAGTAAAATTAGGTAGATTCAAAGCATTGACCAAATTTATCAAGTAAATAAAAATATCGGCCATTTCATCAGTTATTGGTGATAATTCCTGTGAAATTTCATCATCTTGTTTAAACAAGAAATTTTCCAGAAGTTCAGCCGCTTCGATAGAAATTGCCTCTGATAAAGCACGGGGTGTATGATAAGATTCCCAATTTCGCTCCACCACAAAATCCTTTAGTATTTTTCGAAAGTTTTCGATAGTGTAATTATTATCATTAGGTGAATTCTGTAGAAGAATATCATCTGATTTATCCGAAATCTTATTATTCATTTTTCTTTCCCTTGTAGGAGTATTTTCCACAAATTTTTAAAACTTTTTCCACATTTTCGGTTTTTATATACTGATCGAAACGAATTTTTTCATCGGAGTTCATTAAAAGTAGAGGACAAGTCTCAATTATTTTACGAGCTTGGGACAATCCGAAATATTTTCTGATATAATCTCCTGATGAATACTTATATGATGTTAAAAATTCGCTATCACTTTCTGAACGTAGATATTCTAATATAAAATTAACATATTCTCTCAAAAGTTCTTGATCTTTAAGAGAAATAGGTGTATCAAAAAAAATTTGTATGGGGTTTGTTCGATAAGTGTTTTTTGTTACCATTATCCCATTTACTTTAAAACTCGCATTAATATTATATAACCCTGCTCGGCCCTCCCAAGTTCCGGTGTCTACGGTTCGTACCCACAATTGGTTGGCTAAAATCTTTTGTTTCATTTTCTTATTTACATAAATGACAGTTTTTTCATAGGAATTTCCAATAAAACGGTTGGCATCTATAACTTTTATGCTATAATTGCCAAAATTTTTTTTCACTTCTAATTTTTGTAGATAATAATGAATTTTAAGTGGATTGTGCGATTTAAATTTTTCAACAAATTCTTCAAAGTGGGTTCCTGCGCGGTAATGATATTTTGGATGGAGAATAAAGTGTTTTTGAGATTTTTTAGTATTAATTTTAACCGCATCGAATTCAGATTTCTCAGGATTGTATGATTTCTTTCGTTTAAAGAAAAAAATACCCACATTCATTCCAGTGAAATCGAAAATTGGTTTTTCATATATGTATGCGTGTTCAATTTTATATAAAGGTAAAAAATCATCTCTAATTTTATTAGATACGGAATTTCCAAAAATGAAATTTGTTGGGATTAAGTAGATCATGCGATCAGTAGAATTTCTTAAGTCATTCATTAAGGCAATCTGATATAGATCTTGATACCCTTTATTTTTTCCTTGAAAATAGGCTAAATGGCTTTTTGTGTGCGAATTTTTGGCGATATAGCCTAAATACAAGTATGGAGGATTTGTAATATGAAATAGCGGCTTTGAATTAATTTTTTCTTGTTCAAGGATCTTTGGGGGATAAGATTTTAATGAATCCCAGAGAAAAATGTTATTTCTTGCAATTTCTTCTGGAATTTCATATTTCTTTGCGTTGTTGATAATTTCTTCTACGCATTTTTGTTGAATATCACAAAGAAAAATATGATTTTGAAAAAATTTCACTCGTTCAGACTTTGGTATATATTCAAGTATGGGTAAAACTAAATTTCCTGCCCCAGCAAATAAGTCCACCCAAATATATTGATTTAAGTGGGATTTTATTCTGGGAAATATCAATTCATGAAAAATATGGGTGGAAGTAAAATGTTGACCATATTTTCTACGATGGTTTGCAATGGAATTCATCAAATATCACAAATAAAATTAAAATTTGAAAATTCGGCTAAACAAATCTTGATCTCTCGACATCAGCATGGTATCTGGAGAAATTTTTTGAGAAGTAAAAGAAACTGGGGCATCTTTTACCAATACGAAAGGAGTCTGTTCATCACACTCTCCCATCAAAAGATGAGCAACATCTGTAATTTGATCCGCCAAAGCACGTGTGGTCCACTTCATTTCATGACCGAAAAGATCACATCTTCCCCGACAGTCATCCACCGGCTTAAATCCAGCCACTCCAATAGCAACTCCTACGATACCTCGACGGAGTGGTTGAACTCGTGAATCGGAAATAATCACACCAAATTCATTCAATTGATATTTTTCCTTTATTTTTTTGCAGAGATCTTCCGCTACTCCAAATGGATCGACAGGCCATAAGGAATATTCTCCTTCACCTCCCGCATTAGATTGGTCTATGCCGGCATTGGCGATTAAAATACCAGATTTCACAGTGAAAAGCATTCCAGGTATGCCACCTATAATTTCATCAGATTCTTGAAGAACCAATTGGGCAAAAGCGGGTTCTACTTCAAATTCTGATGACCATTGAACTGCATTTGGTGTAATATTAGTGATATCCGATAATTTTATAATTCGGTTTTGGGTGGTACTTACAACAGTTTCGGCAATCACTATTATTGAACGTTCTTGAGGAATTTGTAAATGTAATTCAAAAGTTTCACATAGAACCTCGAAAAGATTTTCTCCCGGTTTTATAATATGGGATGCTTTTAATCCAATTGCTTCTACCATTACTTTTCCTCCTTCATATTTATTCCTTCATTTTTATTCCTTTATTTCTTTTTCATATGGCTTAAAATTTATTTTGGGCGTTCTATTTTGCGTTAAAACCTCTTCAATCATGGTTCCTATCCGTTTCATTTCTAAATCTTGTGATTTCAATTTACTTACCAATTTTTTTAACTGTAAAGGTGTTCCCATAACGATCGCTGTGAACTGTTTAGTGTATTTATGATATTCAGTAGTAATAACATCTTTATGCAGTGCGACATCGCCACCCCGTGCTAACATTTCTTGTTTTAGGATTAATGCTTGCGGAGCGGTTAATTTATCAATCTGTATTAAGTTGGTAGACATTTTCTGCTTCATAATGTTGGTTCCTCCATTAGAAACCCCTATTCTATGAAGAAATACTTCAGCTGCAGTCGAATTCCGAAAAGGAGGAAGTAAAGTTGTTCTTTGATTCTCTGTGCTTGTTGTGATAATTTTTTTTCTCAAAGCGGAGGCCATTTGAACCATTTCATAGAGTTGTGAAGTTATTTGATGTGCCCGAATAATATGAGCTCCATTAAAAACTGCGATTGAGGTGGCAGCCAAACTTCCGTTTAATCTTTCATTCGGGTCTTTTTTTCCCAATACTGAACCGATAAACGATTTTCGTGAAAGACCAATCAAAATAGGGGAACGAAGTGCACGTAAATCTTCTAAATTATGTAACATTTCTAAATCATATTCGAAAGTTTTCTCGCTGACCCATTTTCCTATGCCAGGATCAACAATAACTTGATCTAAAGGATATTTCTCATTATCTAAATCATCCATTGTCGATGAGAGTGAAGTAAGTATTTCTGTAATGTCTTTAGCATCGCCGGGTTTCTTCATTGTAGCCATTAAACATACCGGAACCTTATGACTTATCACAAAATTCTTCATTTTATTATCTGTGTGAAAGGAAGATATATCATTTACCAAGAAAGGAATATCATATGGCGCAGCTAGTTTGAAAGCCAATTCGGCAACTTCAGAGTATTGTGTATCGATAGATAACACAGTTTCTTTGGGTATATGCGGTAGTGCCACCATTAAGGCTTGTTCAACACGAGTGAGTTCTTCATCTAAGGAAATTGGTTCTGACCAAGGTGCAGTAGATCTTGCACCGAAATCCAAAAATGTGGCTCCATTTGCCAAATCTTGCTTTATTTGGGGAAGGATTTGTTCTTTAGAAATATAAGATTCCTTAAAGAAACTTTCTGGACTTAGATTTATAATTCCCATTAAGTGAACGGGAGTGAGATCCCCAACTGGAATGCGATCTGCTAATTTTGATTGAATAAATGCCATAATGAATACTATAGCTTCCACTCTTTTTGGATTTTTTTTCTCGCTCATCTTTTTATGAAGAAGGATTTCACGAACATAACTCTTTTTAGGTGCCCATGCTTTCTTTTATATACAGAAGCAAAACTTTACGAATATTTTCTCTCCAATTTAATTGCTTTTAGTATAGTTTGTTGTTGGTGCTGCCTTCCATGACTGATACAATTCCTGAAACACCTAATGATCAAAAGCAACCTCAAAAAGTTTCCTCTTTAAATCCTAACAAATATGATGCCGAAAATATCGTGGTATTAGAAGGTTTAGAAGGTGTCCGCAAACGTCCGGCCATGTATATCGGATCAACTGGTAAAAAAGGCTTCCATCATCTCGCTTTTGAAGTCATTGATAATAGTATAGATGAAGCTCTAGTAGGCGTTTGTTCAAAAATTGTAGTAATATTGAACTCGGATAATTCATGCACAATATGTGATAATGGAAGGGGTATTCCTACAGAGTTACACCCCAAAATGAAAATTCCCACCTTAGAAGTCATCTTTTCTTCACTCCATTCAGGCGGAAAATTTGATAAAAAATCTTACGCAGTATCTGGTGGATTACATGGTGTGGGGTTGGCTGTGGTTAATGCTTGTTCTGAATGGGTTCATATAAAAGTTTGGCGGGATGGAAAACGATATGAATTAAGAGTGGGGCAAGGCAAAATTCTGCAACCTACCAAAGTATTTGAAGATATTGATGATCCCACTAAAAGAGGGACGGAAATTACATTTTATCCTGATCATTCCATATTTACTAGTATACCTGAGGAAGAATTTCACTTCGATTACGAATATCTTGCAACACGACTGCGTGATTTAGCATTTCTTAACCCTATTGAAATTGAAATTAATGATAATCGGATTGAACCTCCTTTTAGAGAGACTTTTAAGTATGAACATGGTGTCTCTGATTTCGTTCGATATTTGAATCAAAACAAAAAAACTCTTCATCCAAATCCAATTCATTTGTCAAAATCCAAAGAAGGCGTTGTTGCAGAAATTGCATTTCAATATAATGAAACTTATAATGAGTTAATTTATAGTTTTGTGAATAATATTCATACCATTGAAGGAGGAACACACCTAACTGGATTTAAGACCGCTATTACGCGTGTATTTAATAGTTATATTAAGGATCACACCCGAGAATTTAAGGATATCGGAGAAAAAGGGCTTAAAGGTTCTGATGTGCGAGAAGGGTTGGTTGCGGTATTAGCCGTACGGGTTCCCGAACCTCAATTTGAAGGTCAGACTAAAACAAAATTAGGGAATCCTGAGGTGAAAAGTATCGTTTCTGAGCTGGTTTTTTCTGAAATAATGCACTATTTCGATACCCATCCCCGTGAAGCCCATAGTATAATTCAGAAATCAGTATTAGCCCAAAAAGCGCGCATCGCCAGTCAAAAGGCTCGGGAATTAACCCGTAGAAAATCAGTTTTAGATAATTTACGATTACCGGGTAAATTGGCGGATTGTTCTTCAAAAAATCCAGAAGAATGTGAAATTTTTATAGTTGAAGGAGATTCTGCAGGTGGTTCTGCCAAGCAAGGACGTGATCGAGCCACGCAAGCTATTCTACCATTACGAGGAAAAATCCTGAATGTGGAAAAAGCCCGTCTCTCAAAGATTTTGGCAAATAAAGAAATCGCCGCTATGATCAAAGCTATTGGAATTGGAATTCATGATAGCTCCCTAGAACCAAATAGTGATGACGATGATGAAAATGGCGAAAATGGGGGAAATGGGACAGCCTTGTTTGATTTATCCAATCTGCGCTATCATAAAATAATAATCATGGCTGATGCTGATGTTGATGGCCATCATATTGAAACATTATTACTTACTTTCTTTTTCCGATACATGAGACCACTTATTGAGGCTAAACATGTCTACTTAGCGGTTCCACCCATTTACAAATTATCATATAAGAAAAATTTCGAGTATTTGTATATTGAAGATGATCCCAAGAAATTAAATGCGGAGTTAGAGAAATTCATGGCGAAATACAAGATCACCGACCAAGAAAAAATCAAAATCCAACGATATAAAGGTTTAGGAGAAATGAATCCCGAGGAATTATGGGATACCACAATGAACCCAAAAACACGCCGATTACATAGGATAACCTATACGGATTTTGCAACCACGGATAATATGTTTGCAGTTTTAATGGGTGATGAAGTGGAGCCAAGACGCGCCTATATCATGGATCATTACCATCAAGCTATTGATATTGACATTTAATTTATGATATTTTTTGGATATTTCACATTTAAGATATGATTTATAATTAATAATTTATTTTAACCGAGCGAAATTATATGACAGAAACACCAAATCCTTCGGCATCTAATCCAGCACCATCCAATCCTAACCCACCCCCTTCTCCTTCACAAAATCAGCACTTGATTATAGATCGTGATTTAAAGCAAGAATTAAGCAAATCCTATATTGATTACGCCATGAGCGTCATCATTGGAAGGGCCATCCCTGATGTTCGTGATGGTTTAAAGCCTGTGCAGCGCAGAATTTTGTATTCTATGGCACAAAATAATTTCTTTTACAACCGACCTCACTTCAAAAGTGCACGAATAGTAGGAGACTGTTTAGGTAAATACCATCCCCATGGGGATCAATCTGTTTATCAAGCCATGGTTCGGTTAGCGCAAGACTTTTCAGTAAGATACCAATTGATTGACGGTCAAGGCAATTTTGGTTCGGTGGATGGAGATAGCGCTGCAGCAATGCGTTATACCGAAGCTCGTTTAGCCAAGATTTCGAACGAAATGCTACAGGATATTGATAAGAATACCGTGGATTTTCAAGATAATTTTGATGGATCACTGCAAGAACCCGTGTTTTTGCCGGCGAAACTTCCATTAATCTTACTTAATGGCGCATCTGGAATTGCAGTTGGAATGTCGACCAATATTGCGCCCCATAATTTGAATGAAATTGGTGAGGTTATTTGTCATGCCATTGATATAGATCCAGAGAATCTTTCCACTCAAGACATCTTAAAGTTTGTCAAGGGTCCCGATTTTCCTACTGGTGGATTAATCTTGGGTCGTAAAGGATTTATCGACGCGGTGGAAACGGGTAGAGGTCAGATAGTGACACGCGGTAGATGTGAAATTATTTCTGAAGGGGCGGGAAGAAATAAAGACTCCATAGTAATAACCGAAATTCCATACATGGTGAATAAATCCCGATTAATTGAGTCTATTGCAGCTTTGGTTAATAAAGGTGCCATTCCCGAGATTTCAGATATTCGTGATGAATCCGATCGAACGGGAATGCGCATTGTAATAGAGTTGAAACAGAATTCTGATGCAAATGCATGCTTAAACCGGCTCTATCTCCGTACTCAGCTACAAACGACCTTTGGGATTATTAATTTAATGCTGGTAAATAAAGGGAAACAGCCAAAAATTCTAAATTACGTGGAAATTATCCAAGAATTTATTCAGCATAGGGAACAAATCATTATTCGCCGTACTCAATTTGAACTGACCAAAGCAAAAAAACGTTTGCATTTAATTGAAGGTCTGTTAAAAGCCATCGATAACATTGATGAAATTGTGGCCATCATTAAGAAAAGTTCAACTACTCAAGACGCCGCTGCAAAATTGCAGACCAGATTCCAATTTTCTGATCTCCAAGTCCAAGAAATCCTGAAAATGCCTCTTAGCAGGCTAACCAATCTTCAGACGCAGAAATTAGTGGATGAAAAAGCAAATTTACAAAATAAAATTAAGGAATATGAAGAAATCCTGGCTCATCAACCTAAACGTTATGAGATAATCAAACAAGAAACGCTCTCATTAATGAAAGAATATGGCGATCCCCGTAAGTCGGAAATCGTTATGAATGTAGGTGATATTTCCATTGAACAGAGAGAAACTGAGCCAGAAGAAGAATGTGTTATAATTATTACTCAAAACCAAAAAATCAAGCGAATGACTCTTCAGAATTACCAAGCTCAAGGTAGAGGCGGAAAAGGTAAGCGAGGAATGAAAATTCGAGAAGAAGATATAGTTAAAGAAATGTTTACAGCAAGTTCACATGATACTATTCTTTTATTTACTCAAAAGGGCCGAGTTTACTCTATTCCCGCATTTAGTATTCCAAAATCATCTCGAAATTCGCAAGGAAAAGCTATAGTGAATTATGTCCAACTGCAATCCGATGAAAAAATTATTGATATCGCCAATATTCCCACGTTCGACGAATCCTCATTTTTAGTCTTCTCTACGGCTAAAGGATTAGTTAAAAAAACCGATCTAAAATCGTTTGAGAAAATAAGAAAAACCGGAATTAGGTGTATGTCAATATTAGAGGGAGATTCTTTAGTGTGTGCAAAATATTGCCCCCCTGGAAAAAATATTTTAATGGCCACTAAGAAAGGTTATGCTATTAGATTTATTGAAAATGAAATCCGATCAATGGGGCGAACTGCTCGGGGTGTGAGAGGGGTTACTTTACGGCCAGATGATGAAGTAATTGATTTTATTATTGCCGATGAAGATTCTGCTGTTGTTTCAATTACTAAACAAGGGTATGGCAAGCACAGTAAGTTAGATTTATACCGTCTTACTCACAGGGGTGGTAAGGGAGTTATCAATATGAAATTGCGTAATGATGCTGATGAAGTAGTTGCCGTGAAAGCCATTCCCAGCAATAAAAATCTTTTATTGGCAAGTAACAAAGGAATTATCATTCGAATCCGAACGGACGACATTAGAGAGACTGGACGAGCAACCCAGGGTGTCATTGTGATGAGATTGGATGATGATGATAGCGTTTCTTCTGTTGCCTTGTGTGATCCCGAAGAATCAGAAGAAAATTGTTGATTTAAGGATTTTTTAGAATTAGAAATTGAAAAAAAAGAGAGAGAAATCATAATTTTTAGGGAAATTTATTGAATTTTCCATTCGCCAGCTTGGTAAATTATTTTATCATCTGCATAAACGATGGAATCTTTACTCCGCATGTCTTTCAAAATATCCCAGTGAATTGTGGATTTATTTTGTCCACCGCTTTCAGGAAAACCTCTGCCTAAAGCCATGTGGAGTGTTCCCCCCATTTTTTCATCGAATAACATATTTTTGGTGAATTTCGTAATGCCGTAATTTGTACCTATAGCGAATTCACCGAAATGATCTGCGCCCGGAATCTTAAGAACACTATCTAAAAGTTCTTGGCCTTTATCTGCAGTGGCTTTCACCACTTTACCGTTTTCGATTTCCAAATAGATGTTTTCAATTTCTTTACCTTGGAAAATCCCAGGATAGGTGAATCTAATTTTTCCATTAATGTTATTTTCCACGGGAGAAGTGAAAATTTCACCATCAGGAAGATTTTTATGTCCACATGAATTGTTCCAAGTTCGTCCTGAGACATCCACTATTAAATCTGTGTCTTCACCCACCACATGGATTTTTTTAACTTGATTAAGATATTCTACAATATTAGCTTGTTGTTTTTCGATATTACGCCATTCGTCTGCAGGATTTTCAGCGGATAATTTGAGAGAATTTGCTACGAATTTTTCATAGGTGAACAAATCCATACCAGCCTCTTGTGCCATCGAATCACAAGGAAAAGGTACAATTGTCCATTTTAACTCACCTGTTTTTTCTCTCTTTGCAAAAATTTCCATAATTTCACTCAAACCCTTGCTCATTTGCGAGATTTGGAGTTTTTCGGCAGGAATTTGTTCCAATTTATGGGTATTATAATCTGCAAAAACATTAATCAAAGCATCGTATGTTTCTACGGCTTTTTTGAATATTGGGCTCACGAATTGCAATTGTTCATCGGAACCATTCTGTAAAACGATTTCTTGAATACCTGGAACATTTGCACGGACTTCTGGATGACCTCCTGCTTTAATAGTCTCATATACTAAAGCACGAATGAGGTCTTGGGCAACAATTGGAGATTGAATTAAAACTTTATCTCCCGGTTTCACACCAATAGCATAATTTATGGTAAGTTTTGCGACTTTGTCGAGATTGTATTCATACATATTAGTTTATTAGCATTTACACATCCTTTTAAAACTTGTAGTAAAATTCTTGAGTATTCAAGGAAATTAGGAAATAGGGAAATTAAGAAATTGGGGAAAAATATCACAATCATAAAGGAACATATCGTTAAGTAGCTTAAATTAGCTTAAAGAAATTTTCTTTTTTCATTTAGGGTAATAACAAACATTGTAATACTAAAAGAAATGAATACTAATTCCCATGAGGTAAAAGAAATGAA
>CAYRPF010000055.1:0-22139 GCA_964426185.1 uncultured archaeon
TATTCGGTTAAATAAATAAGATATAATCTTTATTTCTTTCTTTGAAATTTTCAAAATTCCTTTTTTTTACAATTTTTTCTTAATTTTTATGCTCAAAATTCATAACCGAGCACTAAATGGTTGATATACGACATAAAGCATAATAAGACGAAAAAAAAATTAGTTCTCAATAACTTTACTATTTTTCGACTTTTTCGGGAATTTTACTTCGAATTGTAGGAATCGGCGTTAATTCTTTAGCTTCCAATCGTTCATAATCGAAATAATCCACGATATCGCCCCAATGTGCATTTACAGTGTTAATCACCTCATCGGAGATGTTGAATTTATTCACTTGATAAGTTTTTTGACTGTTAATATGGGTTTGAAAATTTTCCTTTGCTTCTTCCCAATTGTCTAAATTAAACTGGCGATAAATTTTTTCCATGTGGGACATTGGATCTTGAATAAACTCTTCATATTTAATTTCCAAGAAATTTCCATCGGGAATAATCTTCTTTGCTTTTTTCCAATAGGTTACCATTTCTTTATAATGATTCAAGATTTCCTCTTTCAACATATCATCGGTAAAATTCTGTAAAGTATACAACGGCACGACTTTTTGATAATAGTTCAAATTGGATGAATACAGCGTATAAGGATTGCGATATGTAAAGATGAATTTGGCGTTGGGAAACATTTCTAAAATGTATTTTACTCTAAAACAAATGGCTGGATTTTTCAAGTATAATTGTTTACCATCGTATATGTAATCCAATATCTCCAGCAAATACTTATATTGCTTTTTCCACTTTCGCGCGTCTTTCGGGAGATCCTTAAAACTGTGATATTTAGCAAATTCTTTGAATTTTTGAGGAAAAACCATTCCATGATAATAACCATACTTTGAATAGGTGCCTAGACAATATTCTTCTTCGGTGGGTTCATCAGCACCCATAATTACATTATCCATTGGGCGTGTTTCAGGTAATGACGCATCAATTATCTTTCGAGTTAACTTCGGGATTGCTAAAAAGAAAGAAAAAGCATAACCAATTAAATTCGATACGTATCCTTTGGATTTATCTTTAGAGAGGGTGGTAATTAGATAGGTGGTGCCTGTTCGGTAATTTCCTATTATGAAAAGAGGGTCTGTTTTAATTTTCCGACCTTTAAGAGCTTTTCTAAGTTTTTGTTTTTGAAATATCCGCATGGGAACAGTAAAAAGAGATAATCCAAAGGCATATAAAAGTCGTAACCAATATTTAGGATGGATTTTAAAGCGTCCCATCCATAAAACTCGGAAAAAATTAGTTAAACTATATCCAGCCATAATTTCCTCCGAAACCACAAGCCAATCGGTTTTTTTAGCCATGTTAATCACAGATATATATATGTTAAAGAGAATATTTGAATAAATAAAGAGATATTTGTATTTTAATCTTATGAGTCAATTTCGAATATTCGAATGATAAAATAATTATAATACGGAAAAAGTCTAATTATCATATCAGAAAAGGACTAATCTAAGACATATATGTATAATTTTGAATTTACTAAATGGAAATTTTAGTAAAAAAAAATTACTAAATACGGAATCTGTTAAATTCTCCTAAAAACAAAAAATCACTTTACCAGAACTGAGGGTTTTTTTAAAAAGCACTCTATATTAGTTAGATAGAAAGTGGATGAGCAGATGTATTTTTCACGTAGATTTAGATTGTTTTTTTGCAGCAGTGGAAATATTAGATAATCCAGAATTAAGGGGAGTTCCTCTCATAATTGGGGCAGATCCTAAGAAAGGAAAAGGTAGGGGTGTTGTTTCGACTTGTTCTTACGAAGCCAGAGATTATGGAGTTCATTCCGGCATGCCAATTTCCAAAGCATATGAATTATGCCCATTTGGAGTTTATATAGCCCCTCGATTTAATCGCATTAAAGAAATTTCATCTAAAGTAATGAAGCTTTTACAGAGCTATGCTGAAATATTTCAACAAACAAGCATTGATGAAGCATATTTGGATCTGGGTGATAAAATACAAAATTTTGAAGAAGCAAAAAAAATCGGTATAGAAATTAAAGAGCGGGTGAAAAACGAAATTGGGGTTACTTGTTCTGTAGGAATTGCATTTTCGAAGACTTTGGCAAAAATTGGCTCTGATTTTCAAAAACCAAACGGAATCACAATTATCACCCCACAAAATTATCAAAAACTACTCGCAAACCTCTCCATTACTGCAATTCCTGGTATAGGAAAAAAAACCAAGATATATTATTTTAGACGGGGGATTAGGACGTTCAAAGATATTTTTCAATCAAATTTAACGCAATTAACTCGTAAGTTGGGTGAATCTGGAAAGTGGCTTTATAATACAGTTCACGGACAAGACGGTCGTAAAGTACATGATTCACGATTAGATTATGACCCCAAATCAATTAGCACGGAAAGAACTTTTCGGGAAGATACGGCCGATATATCTTTTATTTTACAAAAACTGAGAGAAATGAATGAGAAACTCCATCAAAAATTACATAAAAGGCAATTATTATATCGAACAGTATCAATTAAAATTCGTTTTCAAGGTTTTATTACTTATACTCGTGCTCAATCCTTTCCTCTTCCTACATATTCCATTCAAGCAGCAAAAGAAGCGATAAATGAACTGATGGAAGAATTCAAGCATTTAAACAGGAAAATCCGACTGATTGGATTACGATTTTCTAATTTAAGTGAAAAATTGCAAAAAAATCAAAAGAAAATTACCGAATATCTCTAAATTAACTTCTCGAATTCATTCTAATATAATTTAGATAGTGTTTTTTGTAATTCTTCTATTTTATAGGGCTTAACCAGACTTCCTGAAAAACCATAATCTTGATAGTGGACAATCACTTTATCAGTAGCATAACCACTGGAAGCGACTGCCTTAACAGAAGGATTCAATCTTAAAAGTTCTTGTAACGTAAGAACCCCTCCTTCTCCACCCTTTATTGTTAAATCTAAAATGACTACTTTAAATGGATCATGAGCACGCATGTGTTCCTTATAAATCTGCACTGTTTCTTGTGAATTTTTAGCCGTGTATACTTCTAAACCTAATTGAGTCAACATCTTCTTCAAAATTTTCCTAACTATTTCTTCATCATCCATAATCAAAATTTTTCCAGAAAATTTCGTTTCCGTATGGAACATAGGTTCTTCTTCCACTTGAACCATTGGTTCTGCAGGTAAATAGATTTTTATTTTAATTCCTTGTCCCAATTTTGAATGAAGTTGGATAAATCCAAAATGTTGATCAATGATATTCTTCACCGTTGAGAAATTAACATCTTGGCTAATATACTCACTTTGGAAAAACGGATCAAAAACATGAAGTATTTCTTCTTCTGGAATTCCAACGCCGTGATCTTGAAATTCTATTAAGATATAAGACCCAGGATTATATTTAAATCGGTTGTTTTCATCTAAGGTTACGTTTGAAGCTGAAATCTCAATTGAGCCTCCAATTGGCATAGCTTGCACACTGTTAATAATAATTTGATGGAATAGCAAACTAATCTGGGTCTTATTAAGATAAACCGGCCAAAGATTGTCATCAAAATTTATATTTGCAGTAATGTTGCTTCCAGAGAGAGTAAATTTGACAATTTCATTTAAAAGTTCAGGAAATTCAACCAATTCTTTCTCTTTTTGTTCTTCTGCAGAAAAAGTGAGTAATTGCTTAGTCATTTCGCGTGCATTTTCTATTCCTTTCTCCGCATCTTCAAGTAAATTCACCAATTCCCCCTCAGAGGGTATCTCAAACTTAGCTAAACTTACATTTCCTAAAATAGTTGTAAAGATATTGTTAAAATCATGAGCCAATCCACTTAGTAGGCGAGACATTGATTTTAAGCGCAAATTTTTTTGTAATTCTTGATTTATCAAATATTTTTCAGTATAATCGAATAAAAAAATAGTGAACCCTTCGATTTCATGTGAAGAATTTGTTTTTTTTAGGGGTATGATTGAAACTTTAACGAAATGTTCTTCTCTTTTTTGATCAATAATGGTAGTAGGATATTCTAAAATCAACGGCTCTTTAGTTTTGAGAATTTTCTCAATATAGAATCCTAAGCTGGTTTTTTGATTATTTTGATAGAAATTTAGTGTTTCAAAAAGGTTTATAGTTTTCAAGTCCAATTCTGACATGCCTAAAATTGTATAAATATTAGAATTGCACGTTTGAACCTCTCCGAACAAATCTGTTATTATTACCCCTTCATCCAAAGTTTCTAATATTATTTGAAGATTTAAATCTATTTCAAAATCCATAGATATCAATAAACACTTCATTCCTAAGAATTTTAAGATTAGATATTAAAAGAAGAAAAAAGGGAAAAGAATTGTAGAAGAGATTAAAGATTTACAAAATAGGAAGGAACAATGTTCCGAACTCTGCCATCCAATACCTCTTTATAAAATTTGCGCAGCAAACCCCGCCCGCCCTTGATTTCCTTGTTTTCCAGCTTTTTAATGTATTTTACCAACAAGGTATTGACAGGGAGTTCCATTCCATACGACTTTCCTATCTCTAAAATTTTTCCGTTTAAATAATCAATTTCGGTAGGGCGATTACCTCGAATATCTTGCAACATGGAAATAACCGCATTTCTGTGAGGATACACAATTTTTCCCAGAACTAATCGGGCAATGGCATAACTGATAATATCGTAGATATACAGAACTTCAGGGAAGAGTTTACCTTCAAAGGGATTTAAGGTTATTCCATGCTGAGTAGCCACATCAACCATTTCCTTCCAAGCCCACAGACATAGATAAACGCTTTCGTTTGAATTGGCTAATTCACCCAATGTACAATCTCCAATTGCCGAGAGTGGGTTGATAACAGAATTTATCAGCACTTTCATCCAAATATCTCCAGCAATAGTTTTAGATACCTGCACTGGTGCTACCTTGTTCAAAGATTCTACGATAAATTCCGGTATTTCTTCACTTTTACCATTAATATTTCCGATAACCAAAGAACCATCTGAAGCTTGAACCGATATCCCCAAATTTTCCTTTTTTATGTTAAAACCGACCACACAACCAAATACATTCTGGAAATGATTGCTAGCTCCGATGTCGTAAGCAATTAAACCATTCTGGAGAGATACAATGGGGGTTTCTGTGGGTAAAATCTCGCCGAGTTGAGTCACTAAATCCATGGTATGGTTGGCTTTAAGAGTAATTGCCACGTACTTGGGTCTTATTTGATTTTTCTTGAGATCCTCAAGAGTGACTACTTCTACTTTTCCAGATAAGGTTTCGTTTCCTTTAACATATTTCACTTCATTGTTAGAAAAATGCTCCTTATGATGTTCTTTTCCCAATATCTTTACGGGAATTTTATAGTGTGCCAAACTAGCTATAACGGCGCACCCTATTGCACCTGGACCTACCACCAAAATTTCTGATTCTACTGTTTTTTTAGCCATTGTTTTCCCTCCTTAAATGCTGTAAGATTGAATGATTGAGCCAATGGGTTTTTGGCAAAATGTTTACGAATTATTTTCTTAGCTAGCTTGGGATCCAACCCCAATTCATCAAAGTCTGTTAAAGCGCCAAAAATTGCGATGTTCGTGGGCTTAATCTTTATTTCAATCTGTTTTTCATATTCAACACTATTAAAAATATATAATTCCTTGGCAAACTTCCTAATTTCGGCATCAATTTCCTCTTCTTCCGGAAAATTTTCCAAATCTAAATAGACAGTATTGCGAATCTCATATCTATTACCCATGATAATAACAGGTTTAGCTTTACTGGCATATAAGAAACGCAGAGTCTCGAGCTTTTCCAAACCAATTAAATAATGGGTATCTTCTAAAGCAAAAACAGGACAAGTATTCTCATTTACCGCTAACAGAGATTGAACCGAGCCACCACGCTGAGAAAGACCGTGAACTTCATTAAAACATACTTCTTGACCTTGTGAACGGAAAGTTTTGGCCAAAAGATTGGCAAGAGTTATGATTCCCTGTCCACCTAATCCTACTAAAGCAATATTTATTCGACTGCTCATAATTTCACCTACTTCGATTCTCCTCCGGTTTTTAGAACGATTGCATTAACCGGGCAGACATTTATACATAAATTGCATGCGATACAGCTGTTCTGATTGATTACAAATTTCCCATCATATTTCACTATAGAAGGACACGAAAATTCGTATAAACAGGTTCCGCAGCCAGTGCATTTATCTTGATCGATATATACCTTCTTTTTACCTTGCTCCAGAATATCTTGGTTCCTGAATATGTCAATAACGCAAGTACCGGTAAAAATTACGACAGACGGCCCTTCATAAGCCAAAGCTTCTTTGAAAATCTTGATATTATCTTTAATATTATCTACGGAAACGGATTTGACCCACTTTACGCCTAAACCCCGAACTACTTGTTCAATATCAATTTGTTCTTGTTCTGGCGCAATTCGTTCTGGTGAACTAGCAGTAGGTTGCCCCCCGGTCATAGAGGTTAAGTAGTTATTTAAAATTGCCACCGTTAGTTTTCGCTTGTGAAGCACGGCATCGAGTAGAGGAGGAATTCCCGCATGGAAAAACGTACCATCACCAATAACTGCAACTACATGTTTATCTGTGGTCACCGAGAATCCAAGAGCTGTTCCAATACCCCCACCCATGCAAAGCCAGAAATCTCCCACTTGAACAGGAGGTACTTGCCCTAAAGCATAGCAACCAATATCACTGGGGATAATATCGTCGTAATTAGTGGCTTTCTTAATAACATAAAAAGCACCACGATGCGGACAACCATCACATAGTCTTGGTAAAGTACGGGGTATAATCAGCTCTTTTTGAGTTAATATTGGGGCGAATGGTAAGGTGGATTTGATTTTCTTCACAAAGGTCTCAGGATCGGTGGGATCACCCTTAATATGCTCGAAGGGAATAGCTAAGAATTCTGCGACCAAACGGTTTTCTTGGGGAACTTCCAATTCCTTCTTGCCAAACACCAAATGATCTGTCTTATTCTTGCCAATCATGGCCAGAAATTCAGTTTCCAAGTAAGATTCCAGCTCTTCCACAAAGTAGAGATACTTATACGGTTTTATTGCTGAAAGAATCTGTTCTTCATTTAATGGATGGATGGCTGAAATCTTTAGTATCGGTAAATTCAACTTATAGTATTCGTTGAGGTATGCCACTACAGGATAAATCGCTCCATGGGTAATTATTAATTTATCTTGTGATTGCGGTTCCCCCTTCGGCTGCATAATCCGGTTTAAGGCATTAAACTGTGAGTCTACTCGAATTTGTTCCAATTTTGCGTGCACGTTTTTGTGAAGGATATATCGAGCCGGAATTTGATAATTCACATCTCGGAGGAATTCCCCCTTGTGTGGTAATTTTTCTTCAATTGGGATGTACTCTACTTCGCTGGTATTCAATGATGTAAAATTTGTGAGCCGTAATATACACAATTGATTGTACTTTTCGGAGACTTCATAAGCTACTTTAATCATATCAATGATTTCTTGATTTGTGGCGGGTTCAAAAATGGGAAGATGAGCAAATTTTCCCCAAAACCTCGAATCTTGTTCATTTTGACTAGATAAACAACCTGGATCATCCACCACAACCAATAACATACCGCCCAAAGTTCCAAAATAGGCAAAAGCCATCATAGGATCAGAAGCAACGTTCAACCCCACATGCTTCATAATTACTGCCGAACGGACTCCGCTCATGGATGCAGCTGCACTGAGTTCAAAAGCAACTTTTTCATTTATGGCAAACTCAAAAAATATCTGCCCTTTTTTGTGGAGCTGATATAACTTGGTTTGAATTTCGGTACTGGGAGTTCCCGGATATGCTGCAGTTACACCTACATGAGCTTGCAGAAGACCTTGAACAACTGCATGATTTCCGATGATCAATTTTTTTTTTTTAGTAATAGTTTCGGAATCTGACATTAATTCAGAAAAAAAGTATGATCAGTATAAAAATTTTACTTTTAAGTAGATCGCATTTTTGTAAAAAAAATAAGGAAAATTTTTCACAAACCTTTAGATATGAAGATTTCTGAAATGAAAAAAACGCTACAATGATATTTTTCGAAGATAAAACCTTGCTAAATATGTAGAATTTATGTAGACGATAACTTAATTAAATAATTGAAGATTTATTTATTTTAAAAACACAAAACTCATTAATTAGTTTTTTTTAACTTTGTTTACGATGAATGAAAGAAAAATATCACAATTAAGAACTTACATAATTTCTCACAAATATCAAGCAGCCTCAATTCTCATCATAGTAAGTTTTTTAGGTAGTTTCGTTTACGGATATTTAGATCAATATTCACTCAATGACCCAAATTGGAATTATCCCGAGAATGCTCAAGAATTAACAGTAAAAAACGCCGCCGAGTGGGCCAGTGATTGGTTCATCAGGACTGTGCGCTCAGATGGATCGTATAGGTATATATACTATCTAGACCGTGATACATACAGTTCTTCATATAACTATCTACGCCACTGGGGTTCTTCATACTCCATGATTTACTATTATGAATTCAATCCTTACCCAAAATTACTGCAAACTGTTCGAAAAACGATTGATTGGGGTTTGAAATACTTTACCACAATGGAAAATGATAAGAATATTGGATATTTCTTTTATCAATACTCTTCTTCTTCAGGTGGCCCCGCATTGGCACTTATGGCCATGACCAAATATCGTGAATTAACTAATGACCCAAGATATGATAATTACATTACCAAATTGGCTAATTTTCTTTTATGGATGCAGGAGCCGAGTGGAAAGATTCGTTCAATGTATATTACAAATGGAATTCCAGGTGGAGAAGATAATCCATTTTACCCTTCCGAGAGCCTACTTGGACTAACACTGGTTTACAAATTGACGGGAGAAGCAAAATACCTTACTGCTTTGGAAAAAGCCTATAAATATTATCGAAATAGGGATAATTTTGATTATTTAGCTTCAGCAAATACCCCTTTTATCCCATGGAGCACTTCAGCCTTTTCTGAACTTTACTTGCTGACTGGAAACTACTCCTATGCCGATTTTGCCTTTGAAATGATTGATCATCGCTTAAAGAGTCAAGTCACCAACACTAATTACTATGATCAATTTGGACATAGCTTGTTAGGATGTATCAGTAAAAGTGTGGCAGTTTCATCCACGTTAGAAGGTTTGGGAGATTGTTATGCGGCTGCAGTTGAGGCAAATGATTCTCAGAGAATGAATGATTATGAATACCGAATGCGAATAGGAATGGAATGGGTCCTTACCCTACAAATGCGTTATGCTGAATGCGAAGCAATGAATTTAACCCATCCGGAACGTGCATTTGGAGGGTTTCGACATAGTTTCGAGTATTCTGATAATATGACAATGCGTAATGATTATACTCAACATACTATTAGTGCCCTCACAAAATACTTGAAATATTTTCCTGCTTCAATTATAAATGCCACAGAATTTCGGGTTCCAATTAATCCCAATTCAGCCAATTCTGAAAGAAATACTAATTATATTGATTCTACAATTTCTGCCTCAACCAATTAATATTAGTTGTAAAATTTTTTACTTCTTTTTACTTCTTTATCCATGCTTATGCCATCTTTAGGTGAAATTTTAAAGCAGGTTCAAAAAAACCAAATCTCATTAGAAATGGTATATATCGATAAAAGTTTTGGAGCGGCTGCTTATTCCAGTTTAATTTTGAATCAGATTTGCCAAAATGATTAAAAATGGCTATTTTTAAAATTCCTATTGTTCTATAGAAAAAAACGAAGATTTTATTTCTATCGACAAATATGTAAATGATTCTTAATTTTTTCCAAAATTTGAAAATTTTTGACCTCTGCAAGTATCCAAATTAATATATCTCATTTCATTTGGATCATAGATTTTAAATTCATATAAGATCAAGATAATATTATGCTCATTCAAACCACAGAATTTGCAGCTATCCAAAGTTTAATAATTGGCGGAATTATAATATTGCTCTTTAGTGGAATTAGCATATTATTGCTAAAAAGAAATCTAAATCGATTATCAATATCTTTGTCACTTTATTTTATCTTCTCTGCATTTGGATTATTGGTAAATTTTCTTTATCGATTATTGGAATTGTTAGATGTATTGCAATTTTCTAATCCCAATCATGTTACGATTTTTTCCATTCTCAATCTGACAACGCTGTATTTTACCACAATTGCGGGAGTGCACTTGCTGAATTTTAATTTAATTTTGGTGTATTCCAGCAAAATTTTCAGTAGAAAGAAGCAGATTGTTACCTCAGTTCTTTATGGAATTATACTTTTAGGGATTTTTGTATTTGGATTTCTATCTTTCGATATTGGTGGGGAGCAAGTTCAAGGAATTTCCTGGAATGTTCATCCATCTCCTTCTCAATCCTCCATAGTTCCATATTATAATATCTATTTGGGGCTGTATTTCTTATTAACATCCCAAATTGTTTTCTTGGTTATAATCTATTTTTCCATTATCATCACCAAAAAAATGGGAAAAAACAAATACAGTAAGAAATACATACGCAATATCATCGGAATTTTACTATTTGACCTACAAATTATTGGTGCTTTCATTGCAAATACATTTGGAAGTTCTGTTCTAGCCAGAAATATTGGTTTGTGGTTTCAAATAATATTTACCATCCCAGGTGCGCTTTTCCTTGCATTTGGTCTACGAAAAGAACCTGAAAATGCATAATTTATTAATTTTTTTTCCAATTTTTATAGAGAATATCTTTCACTTCTTTTTCAATTTCCACTCTTAATATAAGTTTTTACTTTTTTCTCATGTGAAGAAAGAGAAATATTCCTACAAATATTATCAAAGTAAAATTTTAAAAATCCTTTAACATTAAACCAAAAATAATGAAGAAATGGTCCGTTGAAGCACTACATCAAATAAGAAAAGAAGAACAAAAGAATCTACAAATTATTGACGTAATTGACGGTCATGCATATGATTATAAATCAATTTTCAGCAGTGAAGAAGAAGCATTAGAACATATAAGGAGAGATATAGATAAATTAATAACCGATACATATGATTTCTTTCCCGGAGTTATTCATTTTGATTCAAACATGATTTTATGTGTTTTTTACCATAAAAAGAAAAAAGATATCATCGGAACTATCGCTCTTTCAATTTTTTCTGAAAAACAAGTGGATTTTATAGAATTAGGTTTATCGCTAATCGCTAAAAAATATCGAAAGATGGGATTTCAATCGGTGGAAGCGCGCCGTATTCGTGAATTTGCATACTATTTTCTCAAACAAGGAAATCCATTTTATTTATCGGCCCGGATGGCTTCAGCAGCGACTCAACTTCAAGTTCAAAGGGGTGTAATGCCTAATGCACATGGGAAAATCGTAAATGTTGCCTACCCAAAAGGGTTTCTTTCCCACTACATTGCCAATAAGGATCCTAAAGGAAATTTTTTGCTCGAATTTGGATTATTCTATGATGCTTGGCCGACACTTGATCAAATAATTCAGAAAATAGTTCACCTTCCTAAAATCGCACAGATTAAAGGATTTCATATCTTTCAAACTGATTTTCGTCAAGATATCGAGCCATTATATCATGATATCGTCATCAAAGATAATCAATACATAAAATATGGCGCAACTCAATATAATTGGACTGTGTTGAAACCTTATTTGAAATTATTTGGCGATTTTAAATCATTAAAAACCCTACATAGTTCAAAAAATATCAAATTTTTGTATTCTGAACTAGCTGCGCCTGATCAAAACAATTTGGCGATTGCAATTGAATCGATAGAATCATTGGATTTTATAGATGATTTTTCAGAAAAGATGAAATCTATTAATTTTACATTGCAAGTTTCGAATTTTCAAAAAGAAGAAGAAATGGTGGCTAATTTAGCAGTAATGGATATTCTGATTGAAAACAACTTCGCTCCAATCTGCGTTTATGATATCCTTTATCGAAAGGAGCGGATCCGGATAGCACTGTTTTCACGTTGGCAGAACATCGTTCTTCAGCCCTATTTCGAATTTTTGCATCATTATCATTCGGTCTTCAAGATTTTCTGGCATGATTGCAATGTGCAGGGATTAACATGGGATCCGAAGATAGAAGTATTAGATAAGGAGAAAATTGAGGGAAGAATTCTGGTGGAAAAATTTAAGACCATTCTTTAATCGCAGCTAATTTAAATGTGATCAAGTTTGATCAAGAAAAAATAATCACCATTCTTTAGTAAAGCGCTTTAAAACGATCTTCTAATTTTAAAGCAAGATCAGCGAAAGTTTCTTCCATCCGTTTCTCGAATTTTTTGAATTTTTTGATTTTCATGCTCCGAATATCAAAATTACTATATCGATTTAGGAATTGATCCAAACTATTATTCATGGCGCTAATTACAGGTTTCTCTTTAGTATCTTTTTCGATGATACTGAAAATTACTATTAGAGAATCTTCTGAAGACAGTTCACCAGTAGGGGTTAATTTGCGTGATACCATTAAGATGGGATAATTTCCAATTATAAATCTATTTAATTCATCGTGAAATGTTTGATTGACAAATTCAAGGATCCCATTAAAGAGATCTCCCACCATCTCTTCAGATATGAACCCTTCTTCGGGATAAAATTTCTTTTCAACCAAGATTTTTCCCTTATATATAATTCCAGATACTAAAATGCCCATAGAATATCTACTAATTGTTTTGTTGGGAAATATAATAAAGATAATGGAATTCTTATTTTATTCTGATACAACATTAATGTTATTTACATGGTGAAATTTATGATAAATGGGAAAGAGAAAAAAGAGTGAATAGATTATTTTTAAAGCGAAATTATACAGATGCAATTAGAGTCGGATCAACAAACCAGTCAATAAAACTTGAAATTGTTGCACCACTCGGAATATTTGGTGAATCTAAACTAATAAGATCATTTAAATCAACCATTTCTTGCACGAATAATTCCATTTGGGCAATATCCATCTGATATACATATCCAATATTTGCCATGGCAAGTTCAGCTTGTTCTTCAGAAAGATTCATCTTTTCGACGGCAATTTGCTTGGCTTCATCCCAATGTGTCCATATCCATTCAGTTGCTTCCTTATGAACCTTCAATATTTTCAAAGTGATCTCAGAATTAGATTGTAAGAAAGAATTATGTGCCGCAATAATGCAACAGGGATGATTTGGCCATACTTCACTACTAAGGTAAAGATATTTTCCAATATTATATTCTAAACCTTTAACGCAATATGGTTCCCATGCAACGTAGCCATCAATTGAACCCGCTTGCAGGGCTAAAACCATATCAGACGGAGACATTCCTTCAGTTAAAGTAATGTCATCATATGTTAAACCAGAATTGTTTAATATCATGCTAAGAATGAAATCTTGCATATTATGCCTTGATGGAACCGCAATATTCAAACCTTTCAAATCTACTCCCGAAGTTATCGCAGGGTCGTTTTTCACAATTAGTGCAGAGCCATTTACATTAACTCCGGCTAAAACTGTTATGTTGGCAGCTTGATTTGTAAACCGATGAAACAGAGCAGGCGCAAATCCAAAATAAGCTAAATCTATACCGCGATTGGCTGCTTCAAAAGCGGTCATTACTGCACCACCGTTTTCAAAAGCGACGCTTTCAATACTCAACCCTTCTTGCGTATATAATCCCTGTTCACGGGCAATAAAGAAAGCTAATTGATGAAGATCACCTTCTAGATAGCCGATACTAACATCTCGTGAACCTTCATTAAGGTAATAGATGCCAATTCCTAATCCAGCAACAACTATAATACCTAGCAAGCTAAATGCCAAAGATTTTCGTGAGATCATAATGATTTTTCTCCATACAATAGATAGTAAGTATCTTAAATATCTTGAAACAATATCCATATTTGAACCATTGTGTTCACGGATCATCATAAATTCCAAAAGTGTTATATACTCATGTCGGTTTATAGAATTTAGTTCTGAATAAGTTAAGATAACCTTAGTGTGACTGCCAATGAAACCCATCGAAATAATAAATTCAAAACCAAAAAAGCACTTGCACACGACGGTCTCTCCAAATACATATAAAACTCTTAAAAAATTGGCGATTACATACGGATCAATTTCCAACGTTATCGAAGAAGCGCTTAAACTATTAAAGATCCGGGTACATATGCTTGATAATTTGAAGAAAAGTGAACTTGATGAATACCAGCTCTGGCATTTAATGCGGACCGATTTCAATATGCTGGCAGTCGGTCGTACTACTTTTCTCTCATACATCGATAAAATCCCCACGGAACCACAGGAAAATAATAATTGTGTTGAATTGATTGAGTGGTTTTATGACAATCGCCCTATTAACCGCCTCACACTGTATGAGATATTAACCGCCATTAAACAGATTTGGATTGCGGGAAATTATTTCTGGAAGATACAAGTCAAAGCTCAAGATGAAAAATCCCAAAATGAATTTTACGCTAAGAAATTCGAAATGAGCTTTTTTTATCATTTTAGCGAGAAAACTTATGGGGTTTACTGGAGCGAATATTTCAAAACAGTGCTGGCTAAACCGCCGCTAAATTGTAAATGTGATATTACATTACGAAACGAGAGTTTTTACATGGTGATAGAGCAAACATGAAGAAACAATCCAGCAAAATATCTGGAAATCGGACCAATAATAAATTCAATAAATTAACCAGCAAATTTACCACTAAAACGCTGCAGACAGTCTTTTACTACATAATCGGATTTAGTTTGTTTATCGCAGCATGGTATTTATTCGTCTGGTTGCTAGAAATCATATCAAATACACCCCAAGTCGTCCCCTACCCCCATGAAGCCTTTCGCGCCTTTTTCCTCCTACAGTATACCCCTATTGATGGTGTGACACTCCCAGCACATGCTTTGGCCAGTTTCTTTCGTGTTTTGATGGGAATTTTTTATGCATGGTTAGTGGCGTTACCACTGGGCATTTTATTGGCTCTTTTTGAAAAAATTGATCGAATAATTAGCCCCATTATCGAAATAATTCGACCAATTCCTCCAATCGCGTGGATACCATTTGCAATTATTACACTCGGCTTAACCACAACCTCAAATGCCTTTATTATTTTTATCGGGGCATTTTTTCCACTTTTTCAAAATACATATGATGGTGTGCGTCAGAGCAATAAAGTGTATCAAGATGTAGCCAGATCGCTGGGGGCACGAAAAATACAAGTTATTTGGCGCGTAGTATTACCATCTGCAGCACCGAATATCTATACGGGTTTTAAAGTCGCAGTAGGCATTGGATGGATGTGTGTTATAGCCGCTGAGATGATGGGAATATCTGGGGCAGGTATTGGATACTTCATCAATTATATGAAAAATATCGGATATTATTCTAACATGGTAGCGGGAATGCTGATGATCGCGGTGGTAGGGTTGCTAATTAACGGAATATTCTTGATAATTGAAAAATACGCACTCTCTTGGAAATATAACTCTAATCGATAAATTTTCTTAGTATTTTTTCTCAGCAAACAAAAAATTGGTGAAAATAAATGTTCTCTGTTAAGATTCAATCAAAATCCTTCCCAAATCCTGAAAATTCACAGATTGAGGTGTTAAAAAATTTAGATTTTACCATCCACGATCATGATTTTTTAACAATCATCGGGCCAAGTGGATGTGGAAAAACTACACTTTTACGTATAATTGCAGGATTCGATAAAAACTTCCAAGGCAATATTACCTATATTCCTTCAGCCGAAAGTTATGCCAATAATGTTAATCCCAAAGTAGGGACAGTTCCTTCCTCGTTTGAGCCGTTAGGACAGGTAGGTTATATCCCCCAAGATTTCTCTCTGTTTCCTTGGCTTACCGTCGAAGAAAACATTCGGTTTGGACTCAAAATCAATAAAATTCCGAAAAAGGAACAAGATCTCATCGTAGATCGATTACTAAAACTGGTAAGGATGGAAAACTATCGTGATTATTTACCAAAGGAAATATCTGGAGGGATGCAGCAAAAAATCGCAATTTGTCGGGCAATTGCCATTAATCCTATCAGTAATTTAATTGTCATGGATGAACCATTCTCTGCTTTGGATGCTCAAACCAGAAATTCGCTCCAGACCGATCTTCTTGATATTTGGAAGAAACAGAACCTTACTATCATTTTTGTTACACACAACATCGATGAAGCTACATTTCTCAGCCAGCGCGTTTTAGTTTTAAGCGAATTACCCGCTAGAATGGTAAAAATGTTCTCAATTAATCTCCCACATCCACGAGATCGAACCAATTTTGAATTTAATAGCATACGCAGAGATTTATTGGGTTATCTGAAAATTATCGATAGATAGCTGTATTTTATCATTGCATTGAAAATTTCACGGTTATTTTCTAATTGATTAAGGATTATATAGTTGTTTTCTCTTTAATGAAATGGGGAATGGAATGCCAAGTGTGGTTGTTTACACCAAATCTAACTGTCAGCGTTGCCATCATTTAACCCAATGGTTGCAACTCCATGCAATTTCTTTTTCGGAAAAATCTCTTGATGATCCCATCACTTTTTCGCAAATTTCTAAAGATCCCAACTATACAAATGAACATTGTAAAAAAACACCCTGCAAAATCTATCCACCTGTAATTTATTTCCCAGAAACTCAAAAATATATACAAAACAAATTATTCAACATCAATGGGTTGCGAACGGATTATCTTTCCCGACTTCTTCAAGTTCAACACATTTCCACCCATTCTCCACCAGAAACCAGGAATCCACTATCCTTCACGCCGAAATTATGCGCGAACGAATTAGTGCAAAAATTACTCCAGAAATATATCTTGGCAATTGGAATTTCTCGAATAGGAGGAGATATGCTTTATTGCATACAAATTGATAAATCTTTAAATTTAGACTTGATATCTCAATTTATCTGCGCGTTATCTATGTTTGGGGAAGAGAATTTAGGAAAAATTGACCGGATATTAATCCAAGGTCTAAAAATCGAAATGAGTATGGTGACGCGCTATGAATTAATCTTTTTTGTCTTGTTCCGCGCTCATATGGTACAAGATCATTTGGATGAAGAATCTACTAAATGTTTGAAGAAGTTCTACTCGCAATTTCGTCATGACATAGAAGCAAAGCATACGAACCGAGTTCTATATGAAAGTTTTGACAAAGAAATGTGCTTAAGTATTCAGAATTATTTAGTGAGGATTGGTGTTTTAGAATGTGTCGATTGTTCTTTAGAAATTCCTATCCTACGGGAACGGAAATAGAAACAACCCAAAATCTTTTTATTTCATAGGATCTTCTTAACCTTATCTGATTTCAGTTAGGGCTCATTGTATAGTGGTTATAGGAAATTAAAAATTTCTGACCAATACGCCTGCTTGACGTGCAGGAGGTCTCCAGTTCAATCCTGGATGAGCCCATTCTTTCTTTTAATATAAACAACAGATTTAATTTTGTTTAACCAATTTTTACTCTTTAGAGTTATTTTTCATTTTAATACTAAAGCAAAAAAATAAGAAGGACTTCAACCAAATTTTGAACTACAGAAAAAAAATAGGTAGAATATCTAATGAAAAATTTCGTAAAAATTGCTCAAGAATTACTTGACTTAGAAGAATTTTCCGCTGATTGTTATGAACTCTTATTAATCAAAGGAAAATTAACAGTTGGAGAAATATGTGCCTATAAAAAGCTAGATGAAGAATCAGAATACAACCATGTTCTAGAAGTTTTAAATAATCTAGTAGCCAAGGGATTGGCTCAAAAGATTCCAAAAGCAAAAGGATTAATAGATGTATACATAGGAATTGCACCATTTGAAGGATTTACCATAAAACTTCATGAATTATCAAGTCAAATGATGAAAAATCGAAAATATGTTGAGAAAGGAATTGAAGAATTACGAGATACTACAAAAACAACCATAGATACTGTAAAAAACGATATAGAGGGAATTCTTGGAGAAAAAGCACAAGAAATAAAAGATTTATCCCAAAAACAAGCAGAGAACATCTCATCTGCAGTTGAATCCACTATATCAGAGTTGGAATCCAGAAAAAATTCACATATCTCCGCAATCCAATCCAATATGGCAAAATCAAAGGCGGATTTAGAAGAAAGTTTAACAAAGTTGACTCAAGATTCTTTAGGAGCAATCGAGAAAACACAAACTGAAACTATCCAATTTACAGAAGAAAACAAAAATTCATTGATTAACGGAATCAAAGAAAAAGATGGAATAATGCAAGCTCATTTTGAAGAAGAAAAGAACAATTATCAAGAATCCTTACAAGGAACCTCAGAATCTATAATCAAACTGCATTCGATAAATGTAAATAAAATTTCCGAAAATGTCGACCTTTGGCACCAGCAAATTTTGACCAGCTTAGATAAGATGGAGCAAGATACCATCATTTTCACTGATAAATTCGAAAAAGAAGCGATTAACACTTTAGAGCAAGGATTAAAAACTGCAGTTTCTGAAGTTAACAATCAAAAAGATACAGCAATTGCAGGTATTACGAAATCTTCTAAAAATGCTACCGAAAAAATTGAAAATCAGATTAATGATAATCTCTCCAAAATCCAGACAGTTTTACAAGAAAATTTTACTCAAATATCCACTAAAATGGAAGATAATGATGCAAAATTTGCAGAAAAGATCAACACGACTTTAGGAAAAATCAAGAATTCAATTGACACCCATGAAACAGAATTTAAAGAATCGGTAGAGAAAGATTCTGAAAACTTGACATCAACCCTAGAAAAATCAGTGGATTCCTTTGAAAATCAAATTATTAATCAGAAAGGCACATTGTCAAGAAGTTTTGATAATAATTTTTCCCAACTATCACAAGAATTGGATGAAATGATTGCTAAAATTCAAGAAGTTGGTGAACAGCAAAAAGGGGTGCTAAATTCTACCATGGAATCTATCAAGGAACAAATGGAAACCCAAACCACTCAACTTATATCTACGGCTAGAAATGCAGTGACGAACTTTAATTCAGTTTTGTCGGAGAAATCAGAACAATTTCTATCAGAACTTTCCAAAAGGGTGTCAGAATTCGACTCAAAGATTGCCACGGAATCAAGCCAAGTCTTGGAAACTTCGAAGCAAAACACCAACGAAATTTTGTCCAGTATTAAATCTACGAATCATATAATCCATTCTCAGTTTTCGAACACTCAAAATTCATTTTTAGCAGAATTTCGCACAGAATTTGAAAACTTAATGAGTTCTTTTACGAAGGAACTACAAAGCGAAGTCAAATCATTTGAATCAGGCTTAGCTAACGCTGTTTTAGGAATGAATAAGGAAATTCAGACTGTTTCAAAGACGGTTAAAAGTAGTACGGGCAAAATTAAGGTAAACAATATTAAAAATGTCAAAAAGGAAATCGATTCTTTCAAAACCACTTTATCAGATGGTACCAAAACTATGAAGCGGGAAATTGCTGCCACCATTGAAACAAGCGTTCAAAAAGAAAATATTTCCGCCGATAAAAACAAAAAAGCCATATCAGAAACGCTACAACAAAACATTGGCGCAATCGATCGCGGTTATGAAGAAAATAAGAAAATTATTGAATCCTTGGCAACCAGTTTAACCGAAAATCTGCAACAAACATCAGATAAGATTGGAAAATTCACCAACAGCATGCTTTCTGAAACTGAAACATCAATTTCCGAATCAACTCAACAATTTGCTTCAGAAATGTCCCAAACAACTAAAAATCTGCAGAAAAATATGCAGCAGACTTTAAAAACACTGGAAACAAGCTATGAATCGGTAACTAATACGGTGGGGAAACAATCATTAACTGAATATGAAAAAACTGGAGAAAAATTCTTCAATGCTGTGGATATGCTTGAAAAAGTGGTTTATAAACCCATCCAATCTTCTATTGAATTGGCAGATAATTACCGCCATGAATTTGAAACGGTATGGGATGATGTAAAAAACATGGAATTGTTAAAAGCGGAAGGAACTTGGCAAATTGTGACCCAAAATTCTATCATGGCTTTTTTGGACGCCATGGTCAAACGAACAAAACTGCATTGTTTAATTGTAGTTCCTGACATGAAATTACTCCCGGTGAAGGCCATTGAATCCACAAATATTCGCCAAAAAATAACGATCGCATGTAAAATCACTGATAGAAAATTAGCGGAACACTTAGTGGAGAAAGATAATATCGATTTGCGGGAAGTTTCTGATTTCCCAGTTAATGTGTTCGGAGCAAATCGAGATCAAGAAGAAGCTTTTTATGGTCCAGTAACAGAGAATTTGAATGAAATGGTTTGCACAATCACCCAACAAGATGAATTAATTAAAGTAATCGCTGAAATGTTATCCTCATTTTATCGAGGTCGCTCAAAGAAGTTTGTTACTGAATAACTTAGCAAATTTTAATTTCTAAGTTGTTTTTTTTTGTTTTCCATTTTTGTTTTCCGTTATTCGTTTTATAGTCCATATTCAACTACATTCTTACACATTCAGCATAAATTAAACTAATTTAGCCATCTTCAGCATAATTCAGCAAAATTCGGTCTTGAGATACTTGTGTTTCCAAAACCTCAAATATCATGGTTGTTCACTAAATATAGAAGATGAACCTCAAGGCTAACGAGATTACTTTGCTGGAGTCATTATCCTTTAGTGCATGGCCAGCCCATGAATTTTCTCTTTTTGATGGCTGGGTTCTTCGATTTGCAGAGGGGTATACTAAGAGATCCAATTCTGTAAGCCCACTCTATCCTGGAGCCATTCCACTGAATTCCAAAATCGAGTATTGTAGCCACGAGTATACTTCTCGTGGGTTACCTTTGATTTTCAAACTAACAGATCTACCACACGCCTTGGAAATCGATAAATGGGCAGTAGACAAAGGCTTTGAAAAACTGGATGAGACTAGCGTTCAGACCCTTTCTCTAATTAACATCGACCCCATCCTGAAATCTACCCCTCAACGTACTCAAAATATACAATGGAAGCCAACATTAGACAAAAAATGGCTTGACTCGTTTATAGCTTTAAATCCTCAAAGGGGATTTAACCCAGCGGAGCAGTCAGCAATGGTGGGCATCTTGCAGTCGATCCAACCCCCACACTGGTTTTATCAAATTTATTTGAATGATGATGAAAATAATCAATGCGTGGGTGCTGGACTGGGAGTTCTTCAAGTGGGATATTACGGGATCTCCGACATCGTTGTCCACCCCAACCACCGGCGCCAAGGAATTGCCACTCAATTGATTCAAGGGATGCTATCCCACGCCCGCCAAGAAGGGGGACATACTGCATACTTACAAGTGGTTAAATCAAACGTACCAGCGGTAGACCTATACGCAAAACTCGGTTTCTCAGAACTTTATCGTTATTGGTACCGTAGGGAGCTTGGAAAACAATAAAAAAGCAATTTCCTTTTCTAATGAAAAATCAGCTCTAGATAGATTTTTTTCCTTTCCTTATTTTACAATAATTATAAATGTCGGATTTTGGATTAAAAAAACTAGATAAAACCATTCGATTTCTCCGTTTCCCATCGCAAAATCCAGCCACCATGAAATATTTGGAGAAAACTAAAGGTAATCCCGATATTATTTCAGCCGTTGATGATTCTCCCACTTTTGGTTTTTTGAAAATTCGCACCCTTCTACAAGAAAGTCCTATTGATCGCATTAAATATCTGAATGTGAAGGAAAATCTAACAGATAAATTTGGATGGAAAGACATTTGCTCTGTAATTCGAACATATCCCCAATTTCTGGGAGTCGCCATAGGAGTAATAAAGCAATTTCTTGATTTAAAAGCAAATTCATCCATTACTGAAGAATTTTCCAGTAATTTACCATCTTCTGAATTATGGGAACAGTTAGTCAATTATTCTCATAAGAAATGGGGGATACAAAGCATTGGTTTTACCCGAGTCCCCAAAGAGCTTATTATTCACGGTCGCCATATTCTTTATCCTTATGCTTTAGTGTTAATTGATGAAATGAAAAAGGATCGCATAGATGAGGCACCTCAAGCTAAAGTAGGGTTTGAAACTATTCGAGGTTATAATCATCTTGG
>CAYRPF010000056.1:0-13263 GCA_964426185.1 uncultured archaeon
TGAACAATCATTTGCAAACAATAATTATTGCACCTATGACTACAAAATCCCATGCCTATCCAACGAGAGTAAAACTAAATTTCGCAGGTAGAACAAGATGGATTGTGGTAGATCAACTTCGAACAGTAGATAGAAAGAGATTTATCAAGAAATTGGGCACTTTGGAAAAAAAAACGATCGATCAAATAAAAAAAGCTATCCAAGAAATGCTTGTTGATTAATTCGCACGTCCTATAATCCATAATCCTAATTATTTCATATTGCAATGTAGTGGTATAATTTACAATACTACCAAACACCAAAAGATTGACGGTTGAATTGAATCGTATTATAATGTGGTGTTGGATTGGGGTAAATTATATTGCTTTACCACCTTTACGGATTAGAAAAATAGAGTTTCGTTTAAATATAATATAAATAAATAAAACAAAGATTTTTCTTTTTTAAATGAGAAATTAGATTATGGCGACCTTATTATCCAATTTCATCACATTTCTGATTTTCTGTGTAGCTCTTTTTTTAATCTATCGGATTCTCTTATTATTACTAAAGCGAATTGACAAAAGAACGCCCGGCACAGAAACGTCTATTAAAGTGATTCGATTATTACTAAGGTTCGGAGTAATTTTTGCCATCATTATCGGAATATTCACTATTTTCGATGTATCTTCCCCTTTATTCATTTCATTATCCTCGATTTCTGGGATTATTATCGGGTTTGCTTCCACGGAGATTGTGACCCAGGTAATTGCTGGATTGTATTTAATTACATCTCGACCTTTTACCGTTGATGATTTGGTAAAAATTGATGATGTAGAAGGGCTGGTGATCGAAATTAATCTCAATCATACCGTAATTAAGCAATTTAACAATACACTTTGTTTGATTCCTAATAAGAAATTGCTGGAATCTCAAATTCTGAATTATACACTTAATATTAAAGATGAATTAGAATATTCTCAATCAATAGTTGAGCCAAATTCTATCCATTCTGAATCTAAATCTGAATCTGAATCTGAATCTGAATCTACATCCGAATCCAAATCCGAATCTAAATCTGAATCAACATCCGAATCCAAATCCGAATCTAAATCTGAATCAACATCCGAATCCGAATCTAAATCTGAATCTACATCCGAATCCGAATCCGAATTTAAATTTTTTACCAAAAAAAAAATGGTCGATTTTCTGGGCAATATCACCGACCTGATTACTGAAGAAAAAGTTACTCAATATGTTTTCGAAATTGAAGTGGAATTTGATTTTGATCCACAAGAGATATTTGCCAAGATAGATCGGGTATGCACTCAATTTGAGCCCAAATATTTCTTAAAACCAAAGTTCAAAATTGTTGGGTTCGGATATCGAGCAAAAATTCGGTTTTGGGTTTTTGCTAAGCGGTCTTCTACAATTATAGAAATGCAAAAAGATTTCATCCAAGCCATTGCACAAGAATTGTATGGAGGTTCTAAATAATGACGAGCATAGCAGAAATATGGGAAAAAATTGAAGATTTTCTCTCAAGTGGCATGATTATCACGATTTTTAATTGGAGTATTCCATTATATACAATAATTGCTTTGGTTTTGGGGATAATAGGGCTAATTCTGATTTTTCAATTGCTCAAACGATTACTTTATCGTTTAGCGAAAAACAGCGCATTTCCAGCAGAAATCTATAATGGGCTATTATTTCTATTCCGATTGTTATTCGGAATCCTTTTAATCTGGTTAATTCTAAAACTGCTTGATATTGAGTCCGATTACTTATTGGTTATATCAGGGATAGTTGGAACCGCTATAGCTTTTGCGTCTGTGAAAACCATCAATAATTTTATAGCAGGATTATGGATTGCGCTCAGTACTCCCTATTTATATGGGGATTATGTAAAAATTGACAATGTGGAAGGATTAGTGGTGAAAATTACCTCTTTCTACACTCGGATTAAAACCTATCGGGAAAATACCATTTTGATCCCTAATCTTTCTTGTATCAATTCTAATATCGTCAATTACTCGATAAATATCACCTCCATTAGAAATAAGATTGAAATGTTAAAGAAACAAATAGAAAATTTACAGAAGAATAAAAATAAGAAACTGAAGAGTAGTAATATGCTCAGAATTGCTCAATTTCAAGATGAAATCAACGAGAAAGAATTGATCTTAAAAAATATAGAGGATTTTAGATCAAATTTAATGAATCGGAAAACTTCAGTGTCATTATCAAGCTTTGTTCAAGTCGATAAAGTGATTAGGTATATTTTTACACTCCAATTGCAAAAGAAGCTTAAATATGTAGAACAGAAATTACGCAGGTTACAGGAAGAATGGTATCACAAATATCATTTTCATGTGGATGTGAATTTAATAGATATAAGGTCCCACTTTATCTATGAATTTACGCTTACGACTTTAGATCCCGTAGATATACTCAAATTTTATCCCGATTTGGTAAATGATGTATATAAAACAATATATAAAAAATCAAATTGAAGACCTTTTTTTAAGATCGACGGGTGAATTGCTGTAATATATGCTGTTTGACGGAACATTCTCCCGCACTACCGTGTTACTTCCCACATGTGCATAGGCCCCAATGGTTTTTCCAGGCATGATGCTGACTTGAATCCCAAGTTGGGCATGATCCCCAATAATGGTTCCTAATTTTCGTCTGCCGGTGTTTACGCGTTGTCCTTTGACTTTCATGGATATGGATTTCTTATCTAACCTTAAGTTAGCGGTAATTGAGCCACATCCGAAGTTAACATGCTCCCCGATGATGCTATCCCCGACATAAGATAAATGAGGAATGGCTGAATGATTCATGATAATGGAACTCTTCACCTCAGATCCATTTCCTACCTTGCAAAAGTCTCCTAAAGTGGTATACGGTCGAAGATAAGCATTCGGTCCAATCACACAATTTTCTCCAATTATTATAGGTCCCTCTAGATAACTACCCGATTTAATTACAGAATTTTTACCGAGTTTAACGGTACCATGGATGTTTACAAAAGGCTCCACTGTACCTCCTTCATTTATTAAGTTGGAGGCAGGGAGATTTGATTTGGTGGTGGGTTCTCCTGGAAGTTGTTCTAAAAAATAATGTGTGGCTTCTAAAAATTGCCATGGATGGCCAACATCACTCCAAAAATATTCAGAAACATCCAAAACATGGAATTTATCACCAGCTTTAACTCGAGCAGCGATAGCATCCGTTAATTCATATTCACCCCTAGGTGATTTTTCAATAGTACTTAATGCATCGAAAATGGTGGGCGCAAGCACATAAACCCCTGCATTTGCTAAATTCCCGAATCTGTCATCCGGAGGCTTTTCCACCATTTTTTGTAAGATATAATGCTCATCTACTTTCATAATTCCCCATTTGGTGGGATCGGGCATAGATTTTGCTGCTATGATACCATGATATTGTTCTTTAGTGAAATCGCGCTTTATTAGGTAATAAATTTGTGGGTCCATGAACAGATCTCCATAGATAAGCATAAAAGGCTCATTTTTGGCGAAATTTTTAGCTAATTGGGCAGCATGACCCGTTCCTAAGAATTCTTTTTGATCGATATAAGTAATAGAAAGCCCCATTGAATCACCCTTCCCATAATAATTCTCAATTTGCTCTTTTTTATAACCAACTATGAGTAAAACTTCTTCAATACCAATTTTTTTTACTGCTTCCAAAGTATGGGTTAAAATCGGCCTTCCTCCGATGGGAATGAGGGGTTTGGGGCGGGTATCGGTTAATGGGGTAAGGCGTTTGCCAAATCCCGCTGCTAGAATCACAGCTTTTTGTAAAATGGGGGGTGAATTATTCATAAAACATGCACTAAAGGTATTTTTTTAAAAATTTGGATGATAAGATTAGATTTCTTCATAATCTTGGTCGGCTGCTTCTTTTTCAAGTTCTTTTAATCGTTTGCGATTACGTTCGGTCTCTTCTTCTAAAATCTTCCTTTTTTCTTCTTCTAATCGCTTTAGTTCTAGTTCCTGCTTAACTCGCTCAAGTTCCTTACGCTTTTCAATTATTTCCTTTTCCTTTTCTAATCTTTCTTTTTCCTGTCGGAGTCGTTCTTCTTCAATCTTGCGCTGTTCTTCTTCCAATTTGAGCTTTTCCAATTCAAGTTTCTTTTCATCTTCTTCTAATTTCTCTTTTAAGGCTTTAGATTGAGCTTCCAATTCTCGACGTTCCAAATCTTCTTGCTCTAAGGTTTTTATCTCTATAATTTCTTTTAAAACTTCATCTGCCGCAGATTTTGCCACATCTACACTGGCTCGTCTAAGTGCACCTTCTGAATCTTTTTTCAAGACACGATCTGCCGCGGTGATTAGCAGTTGTTCTTCTGGGGATATCTCTTGGATTTTATCCTTTTCAGCCAGAAGTTGTTCTGCGGTTTTCACTATTTCAGAGTCATTCATGCGAATTTCGGATTCATCTTTAAGCAATTTTAGAAATTTCAAGATACGCGCTTCAATTTCATTTCGATCTGTCTTTCCAACAGTTTGAAGAATTTGGATGGCATTTTTCCGCACGAATTCTTCAGGATCGGATAAGCAAGAAATGATTAAATCATAAAAGGGAACCATTGAGACAGGATCGGTGTCCGCTACATATTTTAGTAACCGTAACATTCCTTCCCGCTTTTTTGGTGAACCGTATTTAATGAAATCTTCTACGTATGGAAAAATCAAGTTCTTATGTTCTTCCACAAATTTCTTCAGGGAAAGGATTATAGAATAACGGATTACGTCATCATCGAAATTTAAAATTCCTAACAATGACGGCATAATTTTTTCTACTACTTCCACTGCGGTATCTGTAATGATATTCAAGCTAGGTACAAGATCTTCAATAAACTTCGAATCTCGCTTATCTAAATTCTTTTTAATAAGCTGAACTGCAGCCTCGTAGTCTTTTTTATCTAATAAGGCAAAGATTTCTTCCATAATGTTATCCATATTTTTATTCTCCTATGTCGAATTATTTTGGGAATTTAAAGGAACTTTCTGTCGAAGATTATTAACATATGTCAGTAATTGACGGATTTGGCCATATGTTAGAAATTGAAGGTTATTTTGCTTCAAAAAATGATTCAGATTTTGGTATTTAAGGGTAATTGTCAAGTTTTTACGCTCATCTTCGGCTAATTCGATTTCAAAGTAATTTTGTTGTAAAAATTCAAAAAATTCCAAAAAAAATGTCGAATCTTCTTGAAGATAATCTGGAGAAACTTGATTAAATGGAATTTTCATGATTAAAGTAATTTGATGTTCCCCACTTACGATAGTAATCCCTTCTATATCCATTTCTGCACAGTAAGTATGAAAAACGATATCAATAATACGCAAATTTACAATAATATCATCTTTTGCGTTCACTATGGTCAAATTCGTTGTGAAATCGGATATAAAAATTGCACCTTCAAACCAAATGATCATCAAAGGTCCAACAATATCGTAGAGAAAGGTACCTTCTTTGATTACCTTATCCTTTGAGATAATTCGGTCGAAAATTGCCCTATCACCATAACGAAAATCAAGATTCACTGCAGGAATCTTGCTCTTACTGATAATTTCATGTAATTTAGAAGGCTCTTTGTTAAAATATTGGTTGAATTTTTTTTGCATCTTAGGGAACATGATTTCGATGAAATCATTGTTAAAAATTGGTTCATCTTGTGGGGTATATAAAGTGGTGTTTTTATTCAGATAACGCTTGATGTTATTTACGGCTTGTGAATAACAAAATTTGGGTAAATCTTCATAATTCGCTCCGGCTTGAAGACGAACTTTCAGTAAAATTCGTTTGGGACATTGGGGTGAAAGTACACAAACCATGCGATCGTCTTCACAAACCATACAATATTCATGCAGTTCTTTAAACAATAACTTGTTGAGCTGTATCATGGCTTCGGGTGGAATTATGTCGGTTGAAATATAATCGACCAAATCTTTTACATCGAAAACCATAGTGCTCAGTTACTCCAAGCTCTACATTCCAAAAAACTTTGTGGAGATGAATTTTCCTTGTTTCTTTTTCAATCTGAATATTTGGGAGATACCTTTTTGGCAATAAATGCAAGAATAATCATAAAAAACAATAAGAATCCTCCTACTTGAAGAATAGTTTTTAGCTTAATTTTACTGCTATTGGAAAGATATCCTTCAATTCCTTTACAATCGAAGATTTGAATTTCATTAGGGTAATTTTGCACAAATAGGGTTGTCCCACTAAGATTAATTTTACCATATGTGTTGGTACTCTCCAAGTAATCCACAAGTACGGGATAACCAGGAAGATCAATATAAAATAGACACAAACCACCCGAATCAAAACGAGTAAAAAGAAAACTTCCATTCAAGAATACATTCTTTACAGGAACCGTCTGGTTTAGTTTATTTACCACAACTATATTTGACATATTACTAATATATACCGAAAGAATTCCAGCTTTACCTGCTGCAAGATATATAATATCATTCGGTATATCCAATGCAAGATCAAAACCATCTACCGCATCTTCTATACAACTTTGATTTACTGGGTGCGTAAAATTTGAAAAATCTACGATTTGTAGACCGATTTGTGTTTGAGCAATGAAAAGATAAGGTGAATCATATTGAATTGCATGTATTTGGGTTCCAAATATTTTACCTACAAAATTAATCCGATTCTCTTGGGATATATTATAAAAATATACAGATTTACTGGTCATTCCGAATATATTAACATCTTTCACCAAAATTTGGGAAAATGTTTGGTTAATAGATTGTGATTTCATCAGTCTTGGAAAAGTTGGTTCAGAAACATCAAAAATGAGTAAGCTTCCGTTAGAAAGGGAAAGATATAGTTTAAGATTCTGCTCATTCTCAGATAAAGTCCCAGTCGATATGGAATTATTCACTGGAATTTCATAAATTTCAGTTGGATTAAGCGAATCAGATATATCATAAATAATAACTTCATTTGATGTGATTGCATACATTTTAGAATTAAAAATTTCAAAAGATATAATTTCGGATTCAGATGAAAAAGTTAAAGTTTGTGTGGGAATGAAGATAGTTGATTCATTGGATGTACCTTTAACAAACCATGTTGCTCCTTGAATTATGGAAGACGAAAGAAATATGATTAATAATAAGAATCCGAAGGTTTTTTTCCACTTATGTAGATTTCCCTTTCTGAAAAATCCCGCCACAATTTTCATTACAATTGTAAAAAATGAAAGGTAGATAAAAAAATTTTCATTAACTTAAATCCTTTTGAGAAAAATTACCGTTTCGCTAATATTCTATTTTACCACCGATTTTCAGCATATTCTGCGTGGCCGAAAAATTTATCTTCCTTAGAAATCTCAATTTTTTCTCCATTATCAAGCACCAGGGTTCCAGTAAAATATCCATAGGCCTTTAAGACTTTCATCCGTAAAATAGCAAAGTTATTATCATCAACCATTACAAAGGTTGGATGAAGATGCATTTGGACCCGGTCATCGTTACTTTCGAAGATCCAGTCATCTTCAACATTATATGGATTCCAATAGTATTTTACTTCATCCAAATGATGCCCCTTATGATTGAAAAAGATCATATTCTTGCTGGATTCAAGACCGAAACCGTAATCAAAATTAAGACCCAATAGATTTCCTTGAACTTCACCTGAAGCAGAAGCCCATCTCCATGTAGTTTTATAAGGAAAAACTGCCCTAGTCCAATCTAAACATCCATAACTTTTTAGTTCATCTGAAAATGTGTATTCTTTATCTGCTACCTTAAATGTTCCAAAAGCTTGCATACAATTTGCCTTTTGGGCATAAACAAAATGTTTTGGGTTAGAAAAAGGAATAACATTGACCATCGAATCCATATCTGGTGGGCACATTAGTTTAATTTCACCTTGAAATCCTTTACCTCCAAAATAATCGGGAAAATTGAATTTAAATTGACGATGATCTTTATGTTTAACGCATTCCCAAGACGAATTCTTAATTTGATAACGAATATCGCCCGCATTGCTGGATGGGGGTAAATTTAGTTTTCCTTTCGAAAACCATTCTACTTCACTGGCCTCGGAGGTTTCGTGACGTTCAAAATCTAAAAAAGTAGCTTGAATTTTACCTTGATAGCCTACATCATAAATAACTAAAATGAGACCAAATTTATCATTTCTAATTTCGTAATAATCCCATTCCTTAATTCGGAGTGCCGATGCATGAACTCGGCTTCGTTCATATTTTAAAAGGAGATCACGCGCCCATCCAGTTTGAACTAGATGGCCTTTATCATTTAAAAGAGGTCCTGGAGAAGTAATTTCTGATTGCATATTGATATATTGGCCGAACTTCTACTTAAAAATTATTTTTTTTCATTTTCTGATTATGAATAAGGTTCAGCAAAAATATCTGCCCAAGGAAGATGGAAGGTAAAAATCGTAAATTCCAGAATCAAAATGAGCATTAAAAGCATAATTACTAATTGGGATGATCGATTCCACTCAATTTCTTTTATTTGATTTTCAAAAACCGTGATAATGAAAATTGTGAGTATAGTACAGCTAATTGCCCATAATATTTCAACCCACACCCTACCAATTGGTCCGTAAATAGCTGGCGCAATATACCACAAAATAAATATTATCCAAGGCGTTAATATCGCCCCAAAAAGGTGAGTAAAAACAAATTGCCGTTTATGGAAAAGTGTTTTATAAAAAATACCGAATTCTATGGCAGATAACAATAAATAACTGTAAAATGCAATTTTCCAATGTTGAAAAACAGATTCATTTATCCCACTAAAGATCTGCATAACAATATTTGGAAAGAAATCGTACAAATAATGTAAAATTTCGAAAATTAAAAGAAATCCAAAAATTCTAGATAAATAATAAGCTGTGGAATAGGGTTTCATAATAAATACTTGTTGTGAGATTTTTAAAATACATCTCTTTTAATAAGGTAGAACACAAATAAGTAATCAATATTATGACTTTCTCGATTTGTGGATTTGATCCCAATACAGGGGATCTGGGTGTTGCTGTTCAAAGCAAATTCATTTGTGTAGGAATGGTAGTACCTTTTGTAAAAGCAAATGTTGGAGCTATTGCCACTCAAGCATTTTGCAACACAACTTTTGGACCCAGAGGGTTAGAACTTCTTGCTAAGGGGAATTCACCCCAAAAAACTCTAAATATTTTGCTAAAAGATGATTCTGATCGTGAACAGCGCCAAGTTGGTATTATTAATGTAAAAGGAGAAGCGGCAGCATTTACGGGAAAAGAATGCTTTTATTGGGCTGGACATATAGTTGGTGAGAATTTCACTGCTCAAGGTAATATTTTAGTAAATTCTGAAACGATCGAGCTCATGGCTAAAGCGTTCGAATCTACAAAGGGGGATTTATCAGAACGACTGCTTTCTGCCTTAGAAGCGGTTGACAAACCTGGTTATGGAGATGTTCGAGGTCAGCAATCAGCTGCACTACTTGTGCATCGTGAAAATGCGGGATACGGCGGTTTTTCTGATGATTTGGTGAATATTCGAGTAGATGAGCATCCAAAACCTATTAAAGAACTCAGGCGGATCTTTTCCATATATGACATGATATTCCTAAAACGGGAAGATCCATCCAATTTATTGCCTATTCAAGATGAAATTGCGGTGAATATTCGAAAAATTTTGGTAGAATTGAATTATCTACCAAGAACCATTAATATAGAAAGTCCAGATTGGACTAAAAACGATCATCAAGCTTTGGAAAATTGGATCGAGATAAATAATTTCGAAAATAAATTTTCAAAGAAATATGAAATCTGGAAATCCATCTATGATTACATTTTATCAGAAAAGGGAACTCCTGCGGTAAATCTGAGAAAAATGTCGGAAATTCAATGATTTTACTTGAATGGATGGAAAAGAGAAATAAATAAAAATGAATTAGAGATATCTGCTTAAAAGAATTAGCAATTGAAAATGGATTTTTGCTGTATGAATTTAGTTAAAGTATCAATTGATTGGGAGAAATGCGGGCAAACTCGAGATTCACAAACGACTTGCTCTAAATTACCGTGAATTTCTTTAAACGCGCATGAAATGTCAAAAATTCCCGCTTTATTTAGTATTTTTTTCACATGTGTACAACGAGAACAAGGAAGAACCATCAATGCTAAATTGCGAGAATATTCAACTTCCTCCATTTTCTTCGATATTTACACCGTCCTAACTTTTATAATAATATTTAACCCCGAATATTCCAATAAATATTTGAAAAGTTTCCAATTTCATCACAAAGCTTTTTTCATGTGAGCTTCTTAATAGTTATTATAATTGATCTGGTTAAATTTCTTCCCCGATCAGCACTGAAGGTTGAAAAATGCCACTGAGTCATTTATTAGGAATGCCAAAATATGCACGTTATCAGAAAGTGGTAAAATTACCACCAGATAAAACAGGAATTATGCCAAATCGTCGCATAGTTCTTATATCTGATACACACATTTCTTCCGGAACAAATTCAAATTTTAATTGCGTTATGTTCCGTAAAGGATTGGAGGAAATTTCTCAAATTCCCGATGTGGATTATATCATTCATCTTGGCGATCTTACTCATGATGGTACTTATATGGAATATGAAATCGCTTTGGACATGATTCGAAAGATTAATTCAGAGAAATTTTTTATAATTCCTGGCAACCATGATTCCCGAAATGTGGGTTATCTGCTTTTCGAAGAATTATTAGGAAAAAGAACGTTTGAAATTGAAGAACCACATTTGTATATCCTTGGAGTTGATTCCAGCATTCCAGATCAGAACACTGGGAGAATTGGTTCGCAAGCATTGAAATATAGTGAAAAAGTTTTTTATGATCATGAAGATCAGATTAAAATATTTGCTTTTCATCATCAATTAATCCCCATTCCTTATACTGGAAGAGAACGTTCGGCTATTTATGATGCGGGAGATGCTTTGGAAATGGCACTACGTACGAATGTTGATCTTATACTGAACGGGCATCGTCACATTTCAAATGTTTATACATGCTCTAATGGATTTGGAGATTTAGTTATTTTTAATTCTGGCACACTCTCTGCAAATAAAACGCGCTATCGCGAGCTTTTCTCTTATACGGTACTGGATTTGGAGGAAAAATTTGCTAAATTTATGACTAAGAAATTAATGGACGGGAATTACATCGAACGAAGACGTTTCCTTCACCAACATTTTCTTCCTTATTCAATTTCCCAAAAATCACCTCAAATATCACTTCCAACTCAAAAACCAATAGCAAAAATAGTGCATGCTGGAAATGCCCACTTTGGAAAAACTCTTTTTTTACCACATATTTTCGAACATGCTATTCGGCAAATTAATGATTATAAACCAGATATGTTCATATTTACAGGATCACTCACTGGTGGCAATATCCCTGATGAATATTTAGTAGCTAAAACAATGTTGCAAGAAATTAAATCACCACAATTTATAATCCCAGGTTTTAAAGATCTGACTAAATATGGGTGGGATCGATTTGAAAAATTTATTGGTGAAGTTGACCCACGGTATGAAAATGACTGTTTCCGGATATTAGGTTTGAATACTGTAGATCCCCACATAAGTAATGGTTCGGTAGGTAGAAGAAGGATGAAAGAGATTACCGATTATTTCTCTTCCCAAACTGACTCCAAAATTAACATTTTAGCTATGAATCACCGGTTGATACCCTCACCCAAGTTAAAATTTGAGCAGATTTTAGAGGATTCTGGCAGTGCTTTGAAAAATTTCACTAATCCGGAAAATAATATTCATTTAATTTTAATGGGAAAAAATAATGTTGGCTTCTCTTTACAGCTGGAAGAAACCGTTTTATCTTTTACTGGCACGCTCTCATCGATTCAAACTGTTAAACCTCAAATCCATTCCTTTAATAAAATTGAAATTTTTCCTGATCATTCATTGCGCGTGTATGAACAGATTATTGAAACAGATCAAACCAGATTACTCGGACATTTTTGGCAATCATCTGTTGGAAAAAAATAGAACGTTTTAAAAGAAATTAGATATTATGGGGTGATTTTAGATTAGGTACACTAAATTAGCACAAAATTATGTTAGGATTTTGATATTTGGATTAATTTCTGGATGTACAGGGTATTTTGTATTGAGATTTTTTCCCGCTTTTCCTTTGATATGGGTCCTTGGATTGGGAAGTATTTTGCTCTTCTTAGTGGAGTTTCTTTTCTTTATTCCACCGGATTCACCCTTCTTATCTCCTGATAAAAAAGCATATCGAGCTGTGGTATATAGTTTACTTTCTGTTTTAGGATATCTTCCTTGCTATTTTTTGGGATTTTCAATTGGATTATATATTGGATGGTAATGGATGGTAATGGGATGGGTTTAACCATTCTGGTAGTAATTTCTGCAATACCTCCCACAACTCCATCACTTCTTGTTTGCTCTACAAATATGAATTTCACTTTTGAAATTACTCTATCTCATTCTACCCAAATTGCGTGGTCCTATGGCAGAAAATTACCATATGAATCACTCAATCATCCAATTCTTGCTAAACTTATGTCAAATTCTAAGATTGTCATCTCTCAGCATGCAGATCCATCTAATATTGTTTCTTTTATTCAAAGAATAAATGATATGGAATATTCCAAAGAAAATCTGTAATGTATCTAGTTGTATTCTAAAAAGCGTCAGCTCTCGAGGGAAGTTGCCCTTTTTAGTGGTACACGTGTACGTACATCAGGTTCTATATTCTTTCAACCCAATAATTAGGATTTCTATTTAACTGCATTACCGCGATAATAATTACTTCATTTTGTCCAATTTGATAAATTATTGGAAATTTGACTCCAAGCTTTGGGAAAATTTAATATTCGTTGAATTGTCGAATAGAATTCTTCTAAAAATTGAGTACCTAAGGAATCATTGATATTAGAATAATAATTTAACGCATCTTCCAATTCTTTAATTGCTAAAGAATTAAATTTGTATTTCATTTTTCTATCCTTTTACGCATTTGATTGATTACTTCTTCTCCGTCAATTAGGGTAATCTTGCCTGATTGGATTGCTTGTACTCTTTTCTCTGCTTCTTCTGCCCAAATTTGATCAATTTCGGGTTGAATGGGTACATTTAGACTTTTAATTAGTTCCTCAATCAATTGACTGCGTAGATTTGAAGGTAATAATTCTTTGTTTACGGTAGACATTTTTCTATACTCTATATAGTATTTAGG
>CAYRPF010000056.1:13363-22014 GCA_964426185.1 uncultured archaeon
GGTAGACATTTTTCTATACTCTATATAGTATTTAGGATTGTCTGTATTAATTCTTTGGAAATGCCCCCCTAATAAAAAAGATTTCATCTTTGTGGAAATATTAGTAGGATTGGTGTTTATTGGGCTCTTATGTGGAAAAAATTGGGTAATTTCAGCGTTATGTTATCACCTTTGAATTTTTAAGTTCTAAAACAAAAAATTTTTGGTACATGCTATCTTGATCAAAATGGTTTCGAATGAAAAAAGTTGAACTTCTCGCTCCTGCGCAAAATAAAAAATCTATCGATGCCGTTATCCCTTATGCCAATGCAGTCTATTTTGGAAGCGATGCGCTTAATATGCGGATGAATGCCGATAATATTCCACTTTCAGAATTAAGATCTGCAGTATCCTATTGCCATGAACATAATTTACGAGCCTATTTAACCACAAATGTTATCATCTATGAAAATGAATTAAAATATTTGGAAAATTTACTTGCAAGTGCGAAAAACGCCGAAATCGATGCTGTTATTCTTCATGATCTTGCTGCTGTTGAGATAGCGCGTGAAATGGATCTTTCTTTTCATATTTCTACTCAAGCCAGTGTTTCAAATTCTCGAGCAGCGCGGTTTTATGAAAAATTGGGTGCAGAAAGAATCATTCTGGCGCGTGAGTGTTCATTAGCTCAAATTCGAGAGATTGGACAGCAGTTAAAGCATACAGAGATCGAAACATTTGTTCATGGTGCTCAGTGTACTTCCGTTTCTGGGAGATGTTATTTTTCTGCTTATGTATACGATGATCCGGTGTGTTCGGCTAATAGAGGTCAATGTTTGCAACCATGCAGGCATAAATGGACTTTAAAGCATTTTTCTGGAGCTGAAATCGATTACAGCGAAGGTTTTTTTCTTAATTCAAAAGATCTATGCATGATTGAGCACATCCCAGAATTAATTGATGCAGGTATCGCCTCTTTCAAAATTGAAGGACGTATGCGCGATCCCCATTATATTGAAACGGTAGCGCGCTGCTATTGTGAAGCAATTGATGCAGTTTATGCTGACAAATATACTCCTGCAAATGTCGAATCATGGTTAGGGCAATTAAAGAAAGTATATAATCGAGGTTTTTCCACAGGATTTTATTTTGGCCGACCTGGTCCTGAAGATATTTCGGTTGATGTTGCAGGAAATCAAGCAGAAACAAAAAAAGTTCAGATAGGAAAAGTTATAGCATATTATCGTGGTGTTCAAGTGGCAAAAATCGTCTTACATACTGGACGCTTACAATTGGGTGATGAAATTATATTTGAAGGATCGAAACGAGGTGGTTATGTTCACCAAAAAATAGAATCCATGCAATATAAAACTAAATCCATTACAATGACCCCTCCCATACCTTCAAATGGAAGTATTTTATTAACCACTAAAGTATCTCAACCTGTAAAAAAGGGAGATTGGGTTTATCGATATTTAGAAAAATAGGTAAGTAATCAGATTTCATATTTATGATTAAGTTCGACTTTTCTGGCGTTTTTGCTTCACATAAAGATCTGCTACTTTTTCAATATCTGCATCAGTTACATTTCTTTTAAGTTTCATCCGAAGCTGAGAAATAAATTTCTCACACAGCTCTAAATCGAGAGTTTCACCTTTGATCAAGATTAATTGTTCGAGTTTTTCTGCGGGAGTTAAGATTTTGTGTGGGTTTAGAGGTGAAGTTTCAATTGTAAATTTTTGTAAGGGATTTCGGTCATCTTTTTTTGATGAAGATTTGGTTTTTTGAATATTTGCAGACTTATGTTTACGATCTTGTTGAACCAGAGGAGAACGTTCAAATGTAAGCGTCTTTCTGCGGGTAAATCCCTTTTTTTTCAAATTTGTGTTAGAAATAAAAGGATTTTTTGAAGAAGGCACATTTTCATGATTTTCATGGGTTTTTGAAACAGTTAAATCTATAGGTTCGACTACATGACTGCGAATTTTAAATGAATCGATTGACATTCCCGGCTTAACTTCATGGATTGCATTTTTAATTCCCTGTTCTTGAGACTGTGTCTGAGTGGAGCCATTTTGCACATCATCTGATTGAGATTGCCATTGTTGCTTATTTCTTTCATGATCTGCTTGAATTTCTTCAAAAAAATCTAAATCGGTGCTCACATCCTGAATTTTCTTATGATCTCGAAGCAATGTTTCAAGTTCGTTTTCTAAATTTCCATCTCTAGCTGTTTGAGAAGAATCAGTATTTGATTGAACAGTTGTTTGATTAGTAGGGATAGATTCCGATTCACCAAGGGGTGATTTAGTGGTTTGAAGTTCATCAAGATTCACATCAGGGATTCCAGTGAAGAAAGGTTTATCCGTTTTTGCTTGATTTGTTGTATGTTTTTTGGGTGCTGTTGTTTTTTTAGCGAGAGTTTGTTTTCCCGCTGAACTCGAGGGTTTAGATAGTCCGTTAAAAAATGGGTTGTTACTATCAATATCTTGCAAAATACTTTCATGTTCTTCTGTAGAAGCAAGAGTAGTAATTTCATTATTGGTCGATTTGCCCGCAATCTTTTTTAATTTGCTTAAATCAGGAATAATTTTCCCTTGGGGTGTGGTAGGAAGCCTTTTTGCCCCGTGAAATTTTCCAAACGATATTTTTTTCGGAGCTTTGATTTTACTACGTTCAATTTCCTCTTGTAATTTTTTCTCTTCCAATTTTTGTTGTAGTTCAGAGATTTTATTTTGAAAAACATCTATATAATTGTATTCTTGATAATTTTCGCAAATTTGAATCAATTCTTTGAGTAAATCCATTGCTTTTTGAAATTTTTGTGAACTAACAAATTCATTGGCTTGTTTCAATTTGTTTTTGAATTCTGGAGGAAGTGGTTGTTTTAAACCTAAAGCCTTTGTCATCACCAATCTTAATTGATTCTCGCCATCCGAGGCATCCAAATCCATTTTATAAACTGAATATTTTTCAAGAAATGGGTATTTTTCTTTAAAAACTTCCTCTCCAATAAACGAAGGATAATTTGCATGAGTTAAAAAAAGGGCAGCTTTACTGTATTTTCCCTCCCGCAGTCGAATAGAATTAAAATACTTCAATTCTTTTTCATTCAATTCGGGATCTGAGCCATTAATGACAAATAAAATCATATCTGATCCACGAATATAATTATTCCAAAGAGGGGATAAATTATCTTTAATAATGAAATTCCATAAGTCTAAAAAGAGGTTTCCAATTTGGATTTGATGATAAACGGCAAAATCCATCATTCTTTTATCTGGTTCTGGATTAATCTTTAATAAATCTATTATTTTCTGACGATCTTTATCATGAGGACCCATTAATGTTATTTTTGGATGTAGGTAGTAGTGTGTTTCATTGATAAATTTAACAAATTCATCCTTCTGGACAGATGGAGTTTTAATATCTACTGGATTTGGAAAAAGCTTTTGGAACATCCTTGCAGAGCGTTGAATTTCTTTCGATATAACCTTTGGTCGATCACTCATATCGGTGATATAAAGGAAAAAAACCTCACCAAACATACCAAAATGAGTTTGAAAATCAAAAATTGGCTTACTAAATACTTGCCCAATAGATGGTTTGTCAATATAGCCTACGATTTTTTTAGTTAAGATTTCTTCTAATTTTGTCTTAGAATAGGCTTTTGCAAAGATATGGGTAAAAATGGTTTCCTTCTGATAATACAGAATAACTTGCCGTAGCATTTGTTTTGTTCCCCTCGTTCCCCTTGAAAAAAGCTCTTTATTATTATTTCTAATATATTATAAGATTAATGCATTAATTAAAATTGTCGTGTTATTTTCTATCGACCGCGCTTTGTTAAAGAATTCACCTTTGCCCGTACATTTTCAATATAAACATCTTCAGTGGGAATCCGTTCTAATAATTTTTGCGCTACTTCTACGGCTGTATCAATCATTTGAAAATTTTCCAGCAATTCTATGATTTCCAAACTGTTTTCGGTGGATAAAATTAAATGTCTTCCCGAAATACAATCTGTAGGAGTTGATTGCTCATAAGATTCTGTTGTTTTATCCTCTTCAGATGTTTCTATTTCTTCAGATGTTTCTATTTCTTCAGATGTTTCTATTTCTTCAGAAAGTTCTGATTCTTCATTTTCTTCTGTTCGTTCTTCCAATGAATCAATATTTAATGTGGATGATGTGTTGGTTGCTGCTGATCCTACAGCATATTTTGACAGATTTTGCTGCAACGTCAGTTGTATTTCTTCTGAAAGGGGAATTTCTAATTGTTGTAATTTTTTTATTAAAGTTTTAATCCCTTGCATTACTGCGAATTCATGATCATAGCTATCAATACCAGCAAAAATTTTTTTAATCAAATTAAGAGCTATTTCAGGGGATTTTGCTTTTAATGCTGTTCCTGTTAGATGAATGAGGCTTTGTTCTCGCAAAAATTGGCTATCAATTATGGGAATAATTTTTGTTGTTAGATACTCAACCAAAGGAATAAAATTTTGGTCAGGAATTTTGTCTACAACATCGTCTATAAAAAGAATAATGGTGTGTTTAAGTCTTGAATCATTCGTTTTTTTTCCCGTTCCGTAATTCAGCACGATATACTTTATACGTTCAATTACTTCATCGATTTTTGGTGGCACTTCAGTTAATTTATAGAAACTGGCTTCAATAGCATCTTGGATTTTTTCTTGATTCTCCAAGGGAAATGGGAAATATTTAGTTAATTCTGGTTGTGGCCCTGCTGGGACTTTAGTTTTTGATCTTGTTTTCTTTCTTCGTTTCTTCTTCTCTCCATCTGCCCCTTCCATTTCATCTTTAGATTTATGGGAAGCTTTTGATTTTGAATTTTGTGCAAGAATCAAATCAGGAATTTCGTAATCTCTTACTGGAAAAAGCATATACGTGTCACCTTCCTTCCAAAATGCAAATGCTTGTTTTTCTTCACAAGTTTCTCGCACTGATTTTGGTAAAGTTATGCTTCCACTTTTAGTTAATTTCAATATTTCGACTGGATTTTTTGGGAGCTGTCGCTTTTTCTCTATAGCTTCAGATGTCTGAGCAGTTTTGACATCTTCTTTTGGATTTTGCTTTTCTTTAAGAACTTCATTTATTTCTACTGAATTGGAAGGTGGATTTTCTGACATTTAACTTTCTCATATTTAGATTTGCTTTCATAAATTAAAAGCATTGCTGGGAAAAACAATTCTCGAATTTTAATTCTACCTGTTCGATCCAGAAATAATTAAAAATTATATGAGAATTCCTTTTCATTGAATAATTCATGGTAAAATATTGGTAAAAAATAAAGAAAATTATTATAAAATATTGGTAAAAAATACTTGATAAATTTATTTTAAGGTAAAAAATAGGGAAAAAATAGGGTTTCAATAATCACTTTTAAATATATTAGGTTGCTAATATTATATAGTAAATGTCGAGCCAGACGGTTTCTCTCAATCTTGCCATGGAAAATTTTCTTCAAAAAGCCTCACCTGAGTTAAAAATTTTGTTCATCCTTTATTTTCACGACAAAATTCGACATTCAGAGATTTATAGACTGAGTCATTTATATCCAGGAATTGATAGAAAAAGTTCTCGAACGTTTTATAAAATATATCAACGATTGATTTCTGAGGGTTTAATAAAGAAAACTAAAGATTTTTTGATTCATCGACAGTATTATGCATATACATTAACTCCAGAAGGTAAAAAATATATAGAATTTCTTTTACAACTCCCTACAGACGAAGAATTGATTAGTTATTCCGATTTTAAGTACATCTATTCAACCCAAGAATCTCAATCTCCATCAATTTCTGCTAAAAATGCAGAAGATCCTGGAACTAAACCTATAATCAATTTTCTTATCGAAGAAATTAAAGATCTTAAATCTCAATTGCGTAGATTTCCAGCACAATCAGAATTAAATTCTAATATGTCAGATTATTCTGCGAAATATTCATGGGAAGATGATAATGTTCTTGAATCTGAAGAAATTATACCAGAATCATCTGTAATTGCAAGTGGAGATCTGCTTAATGGCGATCTGAATTCAAGTGGACAACTTGATAAGGATTTAAATGATGCTGATGCTTTAGAAAATCTCAATTCTAACGAAAATACGAATTTAAATCAAAATTCTGACCAAATCGATGGTTTTACAGCTTCTCCAAATTCTAAAACACTCGAATCCATTGAACCAACTGAACCCCCCAAACCCCCTAAACCTTCAGAACCTCCATTTATAACTCATTTGAAATCTCTTTCACAAGATGAGGTTCTTACTGAAATTCCTTCTATATTTCTCGATCCAGCAAAATGGCTCTTCTTTGTGGATTATTTTCACAAATTAGAATATAAAGGGGGTTTTAATCTCCAGATCTTTGAAAAGATTTTTCTTTCAATGAAGGAAAATAAAGATTTCGTTAGTTTAAAAGCTAGTTTAACTCAATTAATTAACGATTTAGATTTTACATTCAATGAAGTTAATGAAATATTCATTAAATTTCCATTTCCAGTTATCGTTCAGATTTTCACAGATTATCTGCTGTTTAATTTCTCTCCTGCTGAATGGGAAAATATCAATGTGAGCTATGGAAGCGGGAAAATCTCCATTATTCAGTTTTTGCATCAGATCTTGCGGTACTACTTCACTCAAAAGCGATATCAAGCTTGTTGGGATTTAATTCAAGAAATTCGTAGAAAGTATTCCCGCATAGGAGAAATCGCAGTCCAGTATGAAATCTCTATTCTAATACGCCAAGTGGAATATGATCGAGCCATTCAATTGATTAAAACGGAATTATTCGATCGGGAGCGGCAGGTGGGTGAGCAGAAAACTTGGTATTACATATTTCGGGCTTTTTATGATGCACAGCGTCTACCCGAATTTATTAATTTGCAATATAACGGTGATAATCGGGAATTCTATTATAATTGGTCAAAATTGGCTGAGTTAGTAATTCAAATTAAAAAGGGTCCCGATTATATACCTAATTTCTTCCGGATAAAAACGATTCTTCGAAATTTTCTCCCAATTTTCGATAATGTAGATATAACCAATGTTTCCGAACGCTATATTTCAGAATTGAAGAAGTATCCCGATGTTAAGGATATAAATAGGGTTTATTATTATTTTCACTTAGCTCCGATAATATATCAGATTTTCAAAAATCCTGTGGTTTTAGGGCTTCCACCAGACTATGATGCCAATGATCTCTTGCAGATCTGCGTTCAACCCCAAAATTTGGAGCTATATGATGATTTCCCTTCAGTATTATATGAAATTCAGAATTTATCAGGAATTGAAACTAATTAAACTTCTTCCAAAATCTTGAAATACGAAATACTGCATGTTGTAAAGATGTCCATAATAAAGTGCGTAAAGATACGTATTTTATCCATGGAGTTATTGGAATTTCGGTCTTAACTGGAATTTTTTCGAGCATTTGTATATAATCTGGAGCACAACCGCCAAAATAAGCCCCCTCATTCTTGAATTCTTCTGCACACTTCCCCAATATTATTGTTCTTTTTTTCGGCAGTTTTTCCAACTCTTCTGGCGGAATCTTTAAATTTTCCCCCAGAATAATGTAAACTTCCCCCAGAGAATTCCATCCTGCGTTTCTTCCATAACCGTCCAAAATTGCCCTAATAAAAGCCTTGCATCCTGATTTACATGTTTTTCCTTCATACACGTGAATATTTGGAGCCAAATTTGAAAGAGACATGTCTGGTCGTTTAAATTCATGTTGGTGTTTCTTTAAAATCTCGTGATCAAGCTCGGATATATTTGCCAAATTTAAAAATCCATAACCACCTTCTTCCAGCAATTTCAAATGTAGAATTTCCTTTGGGGAATAACCCATTAAATTACAACATACCGTATCCACAGCCAAGCCATTATTGCCCATAATCACTAAACCAGTAGGATAAGCTGATGCTTCCATCGGTCCTTGTCCTTCCCCTGCGAAAATTGCATCTGTAATTACTAAATCTGGGGGCCGTATCTGATAAATATCTGCTATCAAGGAATGCAGCTGAGAACCATGATATTTCAACCGAGTGGGTTTAGAAATCAACCCCATTCCATTTTTAATCGAAAGAGTAATGTTTGCAAAGATATTGACCTTCAATTTTGGCAAAGAGATGAAATAATTAACCTCACGAACTAAACGGGGGTAATCTAAAGCGATTTCGGGAGTGAAAGGCTTTTCTGGAGTTATCCATGGGCGGGGAAGTTCATCAAGATACGCAAATTTGATTTTTTTCCGAAATTTAGAGGAGATCAGTTTCAAATGTTTATCCATTTGGGTCATTTTGAAGGAATAACGCGCCGAACCCATAGTTTCCCCGTCTCCAATATATACGACCTTCGCTCCTCTTGAACAGATAACTTCAGCCACGGCCATGGTTAAAACTGGGTTTGTGATGATCATTTTTACCCGTTCAGGATTTTTCACCGGAAAAACTAGTGATATTTTTAGTAAAACCGATTTTTCTTGGAAAAAAATTTGCTTCTTTTGAAACACATCAGAGATTTTTTGCACTAAGCTGGAAAAATCGTATTTATTTTGTTCTATTAAATATACCCAAGTATCCTCACCATCGGTTGGCATTATTGTTTCACTTAGAACAATATCGATTTTGACGCTTTTTAAGGAT
>CAYRPF010000057.1:0-16452 GCA_964426185.1 uncultured archaeon
CCAAATAACCTCAATATAAATAAATAACTTATTTTTATTTCACACCAAAATCCTTTTTAAGTTCATTCAATAACCTCATAGTAAGGTAACAAATTTATTTAGGATCACACCTCAATACAATTATTAACGAAATTGCATTTTGCATATTATAATAGGAGTACTAACTGATGAGCACATACAAACTAAAAATATTGCTCTGCGGCCCAGCTGCTGTTGGAAAAACAAGCCTGATTCATCGCTTCATCAAATCAAAATTTGAAAGAGATTACAAACTTACAGTAGGTGTTGATATTCTTACTAAAAATGTAGAATATGCTGCAGGAAAAACAGCCACCCTATCCATATGGGATATAGGAGGGCAAGAGAGATTTTCATTCATCCGAACCACATTTTATAAGGGCGCATCCGGAGCGTTATTGGTGTTTGATTTATCACGTAGTTCGACCTTTGGTTCAATCAAAAATTGGCGTGCTGAAGTAAGTCAGTTTGCAGGGGATATACCTTTTGTTTTGATCGGCAATAAGTTGGACTTGATTCCCGAGGTAGGTGAAGTGATTGATCGTGATGAGTGTCGTGAGTATGCAGAGGATGAGGGTTCAATTTATATCGAGACTAGTGCGAAGGATGGAACCAATGTAGATGAAGCTTTCATCGAATTGACCCGGTTGATTGTTGCAAAGAGCGAAGGCAAGTAAATTAAACAAACTTTTTTCACATTTTTATAAGAACCTAATTTTATCTTGGTCGCCTATTTAAATCTAACCAAAACTTTAAACTGGAAGACGTAGATTAATTTTTGTTATATGATATGAGAATTTCATAAAGTGAATATTATGTCGAATAAAAAACCCGATTATTATGTAAAAGATTTGGTCATCGACGATGAATATGGCGTCATTGATTCAGATGCTACCGTGGTTCAAGCGGCTCAAAAAATGAAAGAATTAGCTATCCCTGACTTAGTGGTAATTGATAAAGAAACTAAGAAGGTTTTAGGGGTAATAGCTGATTTTGATATAGTGCAGAATCTGGTAGCTGAAGGAAAAGATGCCACTTCTGAGAAAGTGACCGCGGCAATGTATACTATTGAGCCGGTAACAACGGAGACAAACGTGATAGATGCCTTTGAGCGCATGAGAGATTTACATGTGAACGTTGTACCAGTTGTTGAAAAGGATAAACTTTTGGGAGTTGTAACAATTCAAGATGTTTGGAGTTACATCCCTGACGAAAATGTGGATGAAATTGGTCTTATTCCAGTAGAAAATCCAAAGAATGCAGAATTCTGGTTCGCTTCAGTATGCGCAACATTAGCCTTGTTGTTGGGATTCGTTCTTCCTTTGGTAGGTGTGGTGGGATTTTTTAATGGAGTTCCTCAGAATATCGCAAATGGTAGAGTACTACACTTTTTCTTGCTGGATGCCCATGGTGCAAACTACTACATTTCCTACATGGATGTGGCCGGAAGATACAGATTTTGGATTGTGGTGATTATCTGGAGTATCATTACCTTAATTACGGGCGTTTTAGGGTTCTTTGCGATCGTTTATGCCAGTTTTTCAGATTTTCAACACATCCGAACTAAACCGTTTGTGCGAACGATTTTGCCTCTAACTATGATTGTATCTTTGGTGATTGAATGGATTTTACTCGCAATTGGAATGTCCGTTATGGCAGTTTCCGGAACTATTTACGTCAACATTCTTGGGCTGATTTTCTCTATTTTGGCCATTGGCTTAATTATCTTAGCCTTGTTTCGAGACAATGTGTTCCGTCAATCGGTGTCGAATACAACTTCTGTTGAAGGGAATCTCGCAACCATGAAAGGAGGGCAATAAAATGCCACGTGGCGGAGGTAGTTTTGGAGGTGGGGGCTTTCGCGGAGGAGGATCACGCGGGTTTAGCGGTGGAGGATTTCGTTCAAGTAGTTTTTCACGTTCTGGTGGTTTTAGAGGTGGGTCTTCTTTTTCAGCACGGTCTTCTAGCTCTCGTCCATTTGGAAGAACCGGTGCTTCTCGAACTTTTTCCAGTAGCAGTCGTAGGGGCCCCTATTATCATAATCGCTACTATCCACATCGGCATTATTATGGATATTACCATTATCCCTGGTATTATCGGCGTAGATGGTGGTACGGATACTATTATCGGCCATGGTATTATTCCCCAGGATATTGGGTTAGCGGAACCGTTTTCTTGCTGGTCTTCTTGCTGATTTTGCTCCCTTTGGTTGGAGTTGCAATTGCTTTTCCGTTCAGTGGAGGTTCGTCAGATGATACAATCAATTATCGTTCTACCGAAACGCTCTATTTAAATGAATATTGGTATGAGTATGAATCCATTTCTGCGGGAGATTCTATACAATTTTCAGTCCAATCTAGCCCTGGACCCATAAGTTTTGCTATAGCAGATCACCCCTTTGAGGAATTTCCTTTGGTTGATGAGACATTTCAAACAACTTTTACATCACAATTGTCGTATAATGATTTTGAATATTATCAAATATTCTTGAATCCCGGCTCTCAGATTAGTTATCAATATACGAGCGATTTTCCCGTTGATTTTATAATTTTAGACGGCAATAACTTCAACAATTGGTATTATTTTGAAGGATATTCGGCATATACAGAATTGTTGGCTTCTACTGGAAATACTGGCGTGCTAAATATTCCAGATGGATATCAAGATTATTATGTAGTTGTTTATAACCCTATTGAAGGGCAAGTTGCAAATGTGCAAGTTCAATTGGATATATATGCCACAGATATTCCGGATTTATCTTCAGCCTATTACTATGCTATCGGCGTTGATTCGATTTCTCAGAATAGTATTACCGTTCCTTCATCCGGTTCATGGTATTTCTTTGTATATGCAGATCCTCTCTACAATCCTTATGAATCAGTCGATATCACCTTCGATGTTACCTATGATACTTCGGCTCATCCTGTATCTGTGCAAGATCAATGGGCAAGCGCACGACCAACGTTAATTTGGATTTTAATCATTGCGGGTGGTTTTTTGATTATCACTACTATTGCGCGCAAAAAGCAGAAGGCAAATAAAGATAAAATGAAACAACCGCAAGGTGCTTCTACTGCGTCTAAAACTTCTACGGTTTCCACAAGTTCTTCTTCTGCAACTTCTGCTTCAACAACATCAATGAAAACAACTTCTGCAAATATGAATGCAACTTCCAGTCAAACTTTAGCCAGTACCTTGAAAAAGAAGTATAAATGTACTCGTTGCGGCGCAGAAATGGAAGCAGATGCAGTTTTCTGTCCCAATTGCGGGAAAAAGCGTGAAGGGCGATCTTTGGGCGTACCCTTGAAAACAACCCCTGGAAATCGCACTTACTGTAATTTCTGTGGTGCAAAACTACCTAAAGATGGAAAATTCTGTGAAAGCTGCGGAACTCCGATAGTACGCTGATTTTTCGTTTTGTCGATTTTTTCATTTTCATTTTTTTTAATTTCTATACTTTTTCGGATTTATTCATGAACAATATTCATCAATATGTCACATTTTTTAGAATAGCTCCTGGAAAACGAGCGTGCTCTAAGCGAGCTCCGGTGAAATCGGCATCTTCTAAGTTACAATTCTCAAAATCGGCATATTTTAAATTTGCATCTCGAAATGAACATCTTCTTAAATCAGATCGAGAAAAATCAGTTCCTATACATGAAGCTCCCATAAAGGAAGTTCCTTGACACATTGCATCGGTGATTAAACTGTGGTTAAGATTGACCTTGTTCCAATCGCAATTTTCGGCTAGAATCCCCACTAAATTGGCATAAGGTAAGAATTTTCCTGTCAGCGTAAGATTATCTAACTGTAGATTATTTAATATTGCTTGCCCTGGAATACTTTGTTTAGAAAGATATATCCCTAAAATTATTCCATTGATATTCATCGTCTGCCATTGACCCCCTCCGCCGTCTAATTTGAGAAATTTTTGATGATTTTTGAGAATGCTTTGAAATTCTTGCGGGGATATCACCTTGGATGTTTCAGCTATCTTTCGGAGATGGATCCGATCTATATCAGAATAATCTGCTCCTTTTTGTTCGGACAGTGGAAATTTGATAGAAAGAGGTGCTTTTTCCATGGAAACACCTAATTCTCATGCAGTACGGGATACAAACGGGGCGGATCGATGATGATTTCTTCCAGATAACTTGATCGAATTCGATCAAATAGATCTGCTGCATGGGGTAAATTTTTTTCTTGAAGAAGCAGGTGAAATGCATCTGGTTCTACTAATCCGAGTTTTTCATTTGATTCCAAAAAATCCATAATGGCCGACGGTGCATTAAGAACATGATATTTGATTTCCTCTGGCCATTCTTTGGTATAACGATACATCTTCTGCAATTTTTTGTGAGCCGATAGATAAATACCGCGTGTATCAAAAGAATCTTGGGAGATCGACATATCAATCTGCTTTGCATATTTCCTATTTTTTTGCTTCACTTGTTTCGTAAAATCTGCAAAAACTTCATCATCGTATGTTTTTTCCTCAGATGTGCCACTCAGCGAATTATTATTCAGAAATTCAAGTGATTCCAGTGAATCAAGGGCACCTGTGGTAATTAATAATGCCTTTCCCCCTTTATTGGAATAATTAAATGTTTGCAAAACTTCCTTTTCTCCAACTTTTGTGCTTCCATGATATGCCTTTATCTCCACGAAAAGAGCCCGTTCGCTTTCAATTTCTGTTTGATTGGGGAATTTTTCAGATTTTTTTCCAGAAACATGCAGAATTTTATTGGCTTCATTCACGGGTAGTAGCAAACAGTCGGGGTTTACTTGTTCTAATCTTGGTTCATCGAATGTGAGATAGTTTAGGGTGGTGAAAAATTCTTCTACAATCCATTTAAGGGCCATTTCTCGTAGACTTCGCGCGATCGGAGAAGATGCTGTGTTAGGGGGAAATTTCATCTTGGGAGGGAAATTTTTCATTAAGTTTGTGAGAAATTTATCATTATCGTTAGCATAAATTAAACGCTTTCGAACTTGGTTATAATAATACATGACGGCTCGTTTTCGTTTAATTTGGCCGTATTGATAATGAATGTGCCTAATAATATGAGGGCGAGTTTCGTTGGCGTATTGTTCGCGAAATGGGATTCTCTTTGAGGTGGTTTTAAATTCTTTTTCTAGAGGTGTTCCTATTAAATTACGGGGAATTTGATTTTTCATAGGATATTTGATACAAAGAGGCTGCAAATTGGTTGAAATCATCATAAAAAAAACACTCAGTAAACAAAGAAGTTACTGATAAAATTAATTTCGCAAAATTTTTCAAGTTTGTTCATTTCTCTTATCATGAACTTTGGTAAATTTACGGCTGAAATGTGATTTACATGCCAGATGAAGAAGATATTGAATTGAAACGCTTGAGAATGGAAAAAATGCAAGCAATATTAAGACAGAAGAAAATGGCAGAACAACGGGCTCAACGACGCGAACCCACTTTAGCTGAAAAAATTGATCAATTAATTAATGTATTGTTGGCACCTGATGCACTGCAATATCTTCAATATATCAAAAGCCAAGATATAGAAGTCTACAATAAAATTCGCCAATATCTCTTTCCTCCAAAACTTATTCAAGAAATAGATCTCCTAATGGCATATCTTTATCGGGGAATGATACGAAGACATATAATTTCTAAAACCGAGATTCAATATTTAGAAAGAAAGGCGCGAGGTATTGATTCCCAAATTCGGATAAAGAAACAAGGCGAAGAATTAACAACCCTTTCTAATTATCTCAAAGAAGAAGAGTAAAATTTATTTCACCTTTTTATATTTTTTTTTAACCGAAAATTACTAAAATACTCCCGTTGAATAAAATTATGAATTCCGCTAGGCGAATAAAACCCGTTGGTTTTGTTTATACTGAAGATTATAATGCATACAACTTTGGTGAAGGACACCCTCTTACTCCTCTCCGAATAGAAGTTACCTATGAACTGATGAAGGCATACAACTTACTTGAACATCCCAATTTACATAAAATTTCGCCAAAACCGGCTACGGAAGAACAAGTGCTAAGAATCCACACTCAGGACTATCTGAATAAGTTGAAAGAGCTAAATTCTTTGACCCGCCCTTCGTATAAAGCATTTCCCGAATTTGGACTTGGACCTGGTGATAATCCTATCTTTCCAGGAATGTATGATGCTGCCTTAAGCGTGTGTGGTGCTTCGATTGCCGGGGCCGATTATATTTTGAAAGAAAATCATAACCGCGCTTTCAATATTACTGGAGGGCTTCATCATGCAATGCCAGGAATGGCATCAGGTTTTTGCATTCTAAATGATGTTGCTGTAGCAATTCAATATTTGCTGGATAATTCCCCCCTAAAGACTAAAATCATGTATTTAGACATCGATTGTCACCATGGCGATGGAGTTCAATGGATATTTTATGAGAATCCTCAAGTATTAACACTTTCATTTCATCAAGATGGGCATACCATTTTTCCTGGAACCGGGCATTTGAATGAAAACGGGAAAGGAAATGGAAAATATTATGCATTAAATGTTCCATTTTTACCTGGTACCTTTGATCGACCATATATTGAAACATTTGAAAGAATAGTTTCAGGTGTGATGAAAGCCTACAGACCCGATTATCTCGTTATGCAGTGCGGGATGGATACTCATTTCATGGATCCCCTTACAAATGCAGGATTATCTACCGAGGGGCAAGAAAAAATATTTAAAATTGTTAATAGCCTGGTTCCGGATTATTCAGGCGATAAACTCTTGGCTTTGGGCGGAGGAGGATATAATATTGGAGTTGTAGCTCGATCTTGGACTATGATTCTTGCAAATCTTTTAGGTGTTCAAATTGATGATCCTCTACCGACAGATTGGCTGAAATTCTTAGAGTCAAAATGGGATGATTCCCCCACACACCTTCCTTTTCAATTACGGGATCGCAATTTTTATATCGAAGAGCGGCAGTTGAAAGATCCTTTTTGGGTGGATTCTATTGAGGCGCACTTGGATGTCATCGTACAAAAATTTGAAGATGAATATATTCCTGCAATAAGAGAGAATCCTAGAAACTAAAAAAAAAATTATAATAGAGATGATTTAAAGATTTCGATCCATCCCCCGATTATATTATTTGATCTAGATGGAGTGCTATTAGATTCCAAAGGTCATCTTCTTGCAGCATTTGAATCTTTAAAATATCCGTGGATTAAATGGAATCAATCATTAATAAATTCAATATCTCCTTTAGAAATCATCCGAATGTTTGAAAAATCCGCTAAAGCACGCAGTATAGCTAGTTTTCAGAGCATGACCAATGAATTCATGGAATTGATACCGAATCGGATTCGAAGATTTACATTTTTCATTACATTTAAGAGAAAAATGGAGAAATATGATTGGCAGTATAATGATTTTTTTCCAGGAACAGTGGATATGATAAAGAAATTATCTGAAAAAGGAATACTCTTTGGGGCAGCTTCAAATAGCTTCGGTGAAAGGGTTAAAAAATGGATTGAAAACAAAGGGCTTAATCAAATCATTCATTGTGTTGTTACCAGAGATGAACGAAAAACCTTGGGAGTAAAGCCAAATCCCGCGGTTCTCTTGGGATTACTTGTTAAAATGAAAAAATATTATCATCTCTCTCGTATAGATCGCTCACAAGTGGTGTTTGTCGGGGATAATGTCTCAGATATTTTAGCAGCTAAATTAGCAAAAGTAAAATCTATTGGAGTATTAAGCGGGCATGCTTCCAAAACTGAATTAGAAATGTTACAACCAGATTTTTTACTCAATTCCGTCTTGGAGCTCCCGAAAATCTTTCCTTCCCTTTTTCCTAAATTTTTTACAACTAATTAATTTTTATAGGAACTAGAGAAAATGGAAAAGCACCCAGTTCTGCTATTTGATTTTGATGGAGTAATAATGAGATCAGTTGGACCTTCTAAATTAATGGCAGAAAAATTACAAGATCCTCGATTAAAATGGAACCAATCTATTAGAAATTCTTTAAATCCCAACGATTTAATTAGGATGTTTGAATTATCTTCCCGCCCTTCGAATTTGGAAAGTTTGCAAATAATGAACCAGAATTTTACTCCTTTATTACCTTCATTTATTCATCGTTGGCATTTCTTTTTGACAGTAGCAAAGCATATACCTGAGTATGAAAGAAAATTTAATCATATCTTTCCAGATATTTGCCCCACTCTCATGAATTTAAGAAAAATGGGTATAACATTAGGCATAATCTCAAATTCTAAACGAGAAAGAATAGAAAGATGGTTAATTCATTCGAATATTCAAGATTTCTTCTCCGTTATTGTTACTCGAGACGATCGCAAGCAATATTTAATTAAACCTGATCCCCGCCCTATTTTGGGAGCTTTAATCCAACTAAAACGTAAATACAGATGGAAATCAGTCGATCGATCATATGTGGGTTATGTTGGGGATAATATAATTGATGTTCAAGCTGCCCATAGGGCTAAAGTCAAAGCAATTGCAATTCTAACTGGTCATGGTACTCTTCATTCGTTGGAACTTCAGAATCCATCAGTAATTTTAGAATCATTTGGGCAAATTCTAAATAATATATCTCATATTTTTCCAGATTTCGAAATTTCATCAAGTGGATAATAATGGAACCAATGCATTTTTGGGGACCCCCTCTTTCTCCTAACTATTCAATCAGAAATATTCAAAAATGGTGGTAGAATGCTAATAGAAATTTCCCCCGAGAAAATGGATAAATCATTAACAAAAATTGTTCAAAAAATAAACCAGCTTCATGAAAAAAGTAAAATTTCAAAAATTAGAAGTCAAATCAGCAAAATATTGACCAAACTCAATCAACACCCCGAAAACGCTTATGTTTACCTTTATGTTCTTTCAATTATAGTTGAAGAAATCCCTGAGTTGGCCGAAATTGAGATTATTGAGTATGTTCAGCCTTATATTACAGATGGTGCCTTGGACGAAAAAACAAATGCTGTTATTATAATCGGGTGGATCTTGCATCATTCACTTTCCGCCGAAAAAAACATTGACGATGAGCACATTCACAAATTTATCCAACTCTTAGGAGATGCTTTTACAGAAGTTCGGATTAATGCCGCATTTTTCTTAAAAGATTTTATTGAAGATCAACAAGCAATATTTTTATTAAATTACCATGATTTTGTTCAATTCTTAAAAAATGAAACGAATCATGAAGTTTTAGAAGTAATTGGTATAATTTTGCAACAAATTCAACCCTTGATGAGTATTGGAATCTTAAAACAGTACTTAAGCGTTCTTGTTCAGATTTATGAAGAAAGCAATGTTCCCAAAAGGAGTGATGTTTTGCTTTTATTATTACAACAAGAAATTCCCGGATTGAAAGAAGCTGTTGATGGCCATCGCTCAAAACGTGATTTACTTCAAATTATTCATAACCGTCCACCTTTAGTTAGGTTTATGGATCTGAATGATATTGCTGAGAATCAAAATATGAAAGTTGAGAAAGTAGAACAATACATACAAGCAGAATTAGATGAAGAAATGCATTATTCATTAGTATTCATGGAAAACCACCATAAAAAAATGCTGATTTTCGATAAGATGGAACTATTAAAATTTCTTTCTGGATCAAAAATTGCAATTGATACCGTTCGCAAGACATTGCAGCATATTGGAGTGGCCCATCAAGCAATTGGAGCTATTTTATTGCGTGATTTGCTGGACAGAGGGGAAATTGAAGGATTTTTAACTACTGAGTATTTTTACAGTCTTGATTTCATTCAGCAAGAATTAGAACAAGAACTTACAAAATCAGGGATGATTCATCTACAATCTGTTGAAAAACGCTATAATTCCGAAATAATTTCGAAATTGCTCGAAGAAATTACCTCTAAAACCCGATTTCATGGAATTTTTACCCAAGATAAATCACACTATTACACATTTAACTATTTGACCAAAGAAATCGAAAATGAGATGACCCGTAAGAATATTATCGATTTAACCTCATATAAACAGAAATTTGGTCATGAAAATTTTCTCCGTTTGGAACAATTTTGTAAAGATCGCTTATTTAATGCTTATCATCAAGATCACAAATGGTTGACTAATTTAGGTATGACTCGAATCCAACAATCAATTCGAACTGCAGAACAATTAGGTGAAGCTGATATCGAATATCTTGCTGCACAACTTGAAATTCCTGTGGAAATATATCGAAAGGTAATTAAACCGATTTTCAAAAGGAAAAATGGATTTTGGAATAAAGATGAAAACCACTTCTATTTTTCGAAATTTGTTAAAAGAAGAATTAATGAGATACAATCTGAACCAAACCCTGAAATCCGGAAATCCCAAATCAAAGCATTAGCTGAAGAACTGCAAATTGATGAAGAAGATATTTCTCAAAAAGTAGATGAAAAACTTCAGAAAATTGCTGAACGTTTAATGGTAGCAGATGAAGTTGATATAAAACCTATGATGAAAGATTTGCAGATGGATTATAGGGAATTTCTTCAATTTATCGAAAGTATAGGTCGATCTGATGGATATCTAATTCTGAATAATAAAGTCATTTTTTCAGAAAAACGAATTCAAGAAGAAAAATCTAAAATTGCAGACAAAGTTTATTCTCGGGCTAAAAGAGCTGATTATTTTGATACTGATATCTTGGCAAATCAGTTGAAATATGCCCCTCAATTAATAAATGAAGCAATTGAACTTCTTCTGCAAGAAGGTAAAATTTCTGGAATATGGTTGAAAGAAAGGGAAAAATTCATTACTCTTCGTGGAATTCAGAATCGAATGCAACAAGCAGAAGGTTATATAGATTTGAATAGTTTTATAGAAGAACGAGATCTTTTAGAAGAAGAAATAAATTTTCTCGAAGAGATATTGCTACAAATGATCAAAGATCATGTACTTACTGGAGTCTACGATCCTAATAATAAAGTCTATCAAGACGAAGATACGGCTTCCAAAGCTAGTTTGGTAACAGAACGAGAGAGGTTTACCAAAGAAATTATTCCGCAAATTGAAGATTTAGAACGTGCCTATACCCTACTCAGAGATATTTTCGTCAAAGAAGACATATATCCCGGGGATATTGAAGAATATGATGAAATCTTGGAACAGACCATAAGAAAAATTTTCAATGCAGAAGCTTTAATCAAACGGATACTCAATAATGCCAATCGGCGGTTAAATCGACAATTTTCCATTCCGAATTCGTCAAATTCCAGAAAATCTTCAAAGCGCAAAGTAAAGAAAAGACAAGGTCAAGCACCTGCAAAATCATTTGACTTTAAAGATGATGAAGAAGTGGCTGTATTATTAAATGATTTCAAAAATTGGAAGGAATTATTGTTAGCTATTGAGCAAAAAAAAGGTGAAATTGTCTTTTTAAAGAAAAAATTAAAGGTAAACCCTGATGATACCGATTCGTATTCAAAGCTCAAAAATTTGTTAGATTATCTCGGATTCAGTGAATAACTGCACAAAAGTTCTATTTTCTCTTTTTTTTTACATAGTTTAAAATTTATTAACTTCGATTCATTGGTTAAAACATGGTGGATTCGCCGGGATTAACGTTAGAAGAATTTGTGATCTATTCCAGTCCCAGATATTATCGCTTAATTTTTGAAGATATCAAACCTAAAACCAAAAACGGTGATTTAGTATCTGCTTTGAATGAATTAAAGCGTGCTCGCATCTTAACTCCTTATTCACACTGGGATAAAGTAGTATTAACAGATCCATGTGGAATCACCTATCGAAATTTAATTGAAAAATTGCTACAATTGCAAATGCTCCAAGTCCCCCAGAATAATGGATTATTTGATTATCGGAGTGAATCAGGTAGACGCGCTATTGTGGAACTAATCCGATTTCTGGCTGCTAAATTTGATTTTACCAATTTCATGAATTATCTGCACATTCCACTTTTTGATTCGGAAAAAAATCCTGAGTGGATGAACCTATTTGGAGAAGATTCCAACTTAAATATTGATTACGAATCGCAAGATGGCCGGCAGAAATTAGTAGATTACCTTCAAAAAGTTAGTAAAAGGCATTCGCGACAAGGTTCACTAATGCATAATACTATTTCGCATCAAAATCAACCCGTGCAGTTAAATTTGAAAATTTTAAAGAAATTTCTTCAAAATCATGGCTTAAAACGATCTGAACCTTTATTTAATCATTTTAATTCCGCTGTTCCTCCAGTTTTCCAGATTAAAGAGCGAAAATTCTTCGTAAACTTGGCTGAATTAACTAAAATTAAAGAAATTTTGGCAACTTATATTATTAATTTTGAGAACTCAGAAAATGCCTGGTTAAACGACTACTTCAAACTTTTAAAGCTTCCCACAGGAAATTCCGGCTTGTTTGGCTTCCAAGTTGCCGATGAAATACAATACGCTTCTCAAACCGATGCTTTTTTAAATTTAGCTGTTGAAGGTCCACGCATTTTTGCAGGTCAGTTTTCCAGCATTGAAGGTCTGGGTGAATTAAGAGAAATTATGTTTCCCATTAATCCAGTAGAAACTTTGGTAATTTCTTGTAAGGATTTGGATCTTCTTTATTATTTTACCATTGAATCCGAAAAATGCATCTTTAAAATCCGAGAAAATCTTATAAGCATTAAGAATTTCCCAGAAAAATATATTACCTCCCGGAAAAGTAAAGAATTTGGAAAACTGGTATCACGTAGCCGAACATTGCAAGAAGCTCTTTTAATTCAAGAATTAGTACGGGAAACTCAAGATTTTAAGAAAAAACGGCTTCGGCAGAAGTTACATCAAGTCAAAAATGATCTTCAAACCCAGATGGAGAATTTATCCAAAGTCAGTGCCAGTCTGATTACAATCTGTCAGATGATTTGTATGAAATTTAATCGTGAATTTGCCTTGACTAAAACGATTTGCATTTTTGAACACGGCTTAATTAACTTGGTTGATATTGGAGGAGCAGATCAGATTTTAACTTCCGTTACTATGGGAGAGATGGATTATGGAAGCACTTTAAAAAAAACCATGGAAAAGATCGAAAAATCACTGGAGGAAATCGTTGATTTGACTCCAAATTCAGAAAATATTTAATATTGCACTTAATTCGCCAAATAATGAAAATATGATGGTTTAATGCGAAGTGTTAAACAAACATTTTTCTATTTCCCACCAAATAAAAACTCTCTATCTTTTTCTTTCATAAGCATTGTTCAATTTCTATTTTAAATTCTTTCTGTGAGGTATATATACAATGGCAGAACAACCCCCTTCAAAGTTTCCCGCTCAAAATTCCAATTCAGAAAATCAAAAAACTAGAAAGATGAACTCTGAACAAGTAAAAGAAAAAGAAGAGTCCACTCCGGAAAAATCCAAAATTCATTATCCAAATGGGTATATTGCCCGCATTCCATGATATTTGATTTTTTCTTCTACTTTACTTACTTTACCTATCTTAATGATTTTTATTCTTTCATAATTATTTTCTTTTCAGCAAAAGGTACCCTATTTCATTTCAATTTAACTGTTGATTTTTAACCAATTTTCTCCATAATAATATCATGCATTCTTTATATCATACCAAAAAAGTCCGCTTTGCTCAATTATCAGATAAAGAACAGATTATGGATCTTACTCAGCTGAGTTATGGATTTTCTCAAGGAGAATTGAGAAAACTGGAACAAAACTACGAGATTTCTTATCAAGATCACATGGTTATCTGTGATCAAGATAAAATTCTCGCTTCTCTCCGAAATATCCCACTTCAACAAAATCTTCGGGGAATATTTAAACCTATGTCTGGAATTGCGATGGTAGCAAGCAGTCCAGAACATCGGGGACAAGGGAATGTGCACAAGCTAATTGGTGAAACCTTTTTTTCCAATTATAAAAACGGAATTGCAGTCAGTACTCTTTATCCTTTTAAGGATACTTATTATGCAAAATTTGGATATATCAATGCCACTCCACATCGCTTCATTGAAATAAATCCAGCATGGTTGAGTCGATGGAACGCCTTACCTAAAGATTACCGTCTTGAGCGTATAAAACTTGATCAATCTTCTGCTCAAAAAGCATTTATGGAACTCCACCAACATACAATTAAACAATTTCATGGCGGTGTAAAGCGCCCCCCTAAAAGATGGGAAGAAATACTGCAAGGTAACCAGAATACCGCAGTACTTGTTTATAATTCCGAGAATGAGGTTGAAGGATTCTTATCCTATTTTACTACGGGATACGGGTTTAGACTTTTTGATGAGCATACTATTGGTTCTTTCCAGCGAGTTCAATTTCTCTATAAATCGCTGGCTGCCAAGCATGCTCTTTTCTATTACATTTACCAACATCGGGATCAAGTTCACAAAGTTGTGTTACGCCTCTATCCTCACGATGATGCATATTATTCTTGGTTACAAGGTTTTACCAAAGCCCACATTCGGCAACATCTCCAAACTATGGCTCGAATCATTAATCTTGAGACTGCTTTTGCCGATATTCCCGTTTCAATTCCCGGTAGTTTTGCTTTCACTGTTTCTGATCCACTTGCACCGTGGAATACAGGAACTTTTTCCTTCCATACTACCACTTCTTCAAATTCTTCTTCAAGTTCTTCTTCTGTTCATCTTTATTTGCAAGTGGAAAAAACAAGTTCAGAACCTGATTATACTAAGCCAACTTTCTCCATTGGGGCGCTCACTGGACTTTTATACGGCACTTCTTCAATTTCGGATTTGATTTATTTTAAATGGATTCAACGTCTCAGTTCCGAAGAAGAAAAATTGCTAGCAAATTGGTTTCCACGGCTTCCTTACTGTTTATCTGAATTTTTCTAATTTTTTGCAATCTTTTTCTTGAAATTTTTTCTTACAACATTGTAATTATATTTATAAATCCCGATCTCTTTGAAATTATATAGTTATGAAAGATCTGTGGATAAAATGCCCATGTGGGGAAAAATTTAGATATTCTTTGGATTCTGACGATCCCCGGTTTAAATTGGGCCTAAAAATGCATGAACCAATATTAATTTCTCACAAAGATCATTTCATAACAATAACATTTAATGACAATTTAGACCCCATCAAGGTGGAACGAGTAATTTCCATAGAACCGAACTTGACTCCTTCTTTTATTCGATCCACACCCGCGCCAAATGTAGAGGAAACTGTAAAACGTGTTATTCGGTTGGTAAATCCCCGATTTCACTTTCTCCAATTTCTTTCTAAAATTTTACGAGAAATTCCGAATGAAGAAGATTATTTTCTTGCTGGACGCTTGACTGGGAAATATCTCTGGAAAAAACGACGAGAACCCATATTGAAAATGGGTGCTACTTTCTCACCTAACCCTGAATTAATCGTAAAAACCGAAATTATCCCTATTTTTAATAAAACCGCAAAAATAAACGTACTTCAAGAAGATAAATTTTCATTCGTATTACAAAACACCCTTTCACCACAATTTATGTTGGGTGTGGCGCAAGGAATTATTGAGGCAATTCATTCTTTTTCACAAAATCAAGTTCTGATGAAATATGAGTATCTTATTTCAGGATCAAGTGTATTTTTCCGCATAATTTAGTAAGAATCTTCTATTTGCATAAAAGTGTGTGCTTTTAGTAAAAGGGGTTACGATAAGGGAAAAAGAATGAACGAAAGAAAATCTTTAAAATATTTGCCAAATTAATTATATACAATCGATAAATGCGCACAACAGGGATTTCAATTTATTCCAGATAAAATTGCCTTATGCAAGTAATGATTGAAAATTTTTTTGTAAGATCTCACGGCTCGACTTCTCCTCCAATAGAATCATCTCTTCACAAATTGCGAATGTTTCTTTTACATTGAAGCCATTTTTAGCCGAAGTTAAAATATAACCATAGAGATTGCACTCATCCTTATACTGTTCATAAAAAGCAATAAGATCCTCCTCATATTGATCCACCTGTTCATGATCGATTAAATCTACCTTATTGCCCACTAAAAGTATCGGAATCTCCACATTTTCTTTAATTACCATTTCGATCCAAGCAGGCATATTTGAAAACGATCGATAGCGAGAAAGATCAAACACTATGAGGGCGCCTTTTATACCCTTAATATAGGCGTCTTGAACAGGTCTAAAACGATCTTGCCCACCCAGATCCATTGCCAAAAATTGCTTTATTCCTTCTTCTGGATTAGAAGCCTCAAGTGGAATAAACTCAAAATCAACTCCGATGGTAATGGATTTACTTGTATCGAAGTCTCGTTCCATTTTGGCTGCGATCAAAGACGACTTGCCACAAGCGCCGTCACCCATGATGCCAATTTTATGAATTTCAGGCTTCTTTCCCATTTTGATAGTGTTCCTAATATTGTTAATTAACACATAGTGTTTGAATGCTAAATACGTTTTTGAAGTATACAACTTCTTATTTTTAATGAAAAATTTCTG
>CAYRPF010000057.1:16552-21914 GCA_964426185.1 uncultured archaeon
TGGATAAATATGGAAAAAGGATAAAAGCATCAAAATTAGGCTAGCTTTATAATCGAATTCTGCCATATCAGAAATACTGGGCTGACAAACAACATTGCTTTTTTTGCGAAATATTTATCTCGAGTAATTAAACCGACGTTCATAGAAATTAGGAAATTTAGAATGGTATTGTCTGATTTACCGTGATAAATTTCTGGTAAAGGGATCATCATAATAGAGAAAAGGGTGGCGATTTGTTGTACATTTGCTACATGGTGTGATAAATTTTCATCTAAAAAGGCGGTGTTTTGGTGGTGAGTGTTGTGGTAATGGCTGTAAACTTGATCTGAAGTGTGAAATTTCTTATGGCAAAGTGGACATCGAAAAGAATGTTGAGATGATGGATATTGAGAAAATTTTGATTCTATTTGAAATTTCCTGATCTTATATTCTTTCTTTGAATCATTTCGTCTTATCTGGTAATTCATGGAGTGTTTTGCTTGAATATGCTGTTCTAATGCTTTTTGACCTTTTAATTTCGTTTTATGACAATATGGGCAGTTTTTAAAATTTTTTGAATTTGCTTTTTTTATCCTTTTCTTTTTTTGGTGCCCGATGCTTGAAATTGATTTTTGATGGAGTTCATATTTCGGTAAAAATTCATGTTCACTCTTGTTTAAATAGTATTCTCCTAATACCATCTTTGAATAATTTAGATCATTCTAAATATTTAATTGTTAGGGAAAAAAGTCCTGTCATTTCATAAATGCATGACAAATCTCGACAAAAACTAATTAAAAAGTTTATTATTCCATTAATTAATGTAACTAAAGAAATAGAGAGAAAGAAACAAAAAAAATAAATGATCTATGGATAAACTCCGCGCATTTGGTGTGCTTTATCCAGTTTTTCTATGGCGATCATATATGCTGCTTCGCGGAAGGTGATGTCTTCTTTAACCCGCAAATCGTAGACTTTATGGAAACTTCTAGTGATTAACTTCTTCATTTCCATTTTTACAGTTTCAATATCCCAAGCATGATCTGTAAAGTTTTGAGCCCATTCAAAATAGCTAATCAACATTCCTCCAGCATTTGCAAGAACATCTGGAATAACTGGGATATCTCGCTGCCATAAAACATGATCAGCATTTAATGTAATGGCGCCATTAGCCCCTTCAATTATCCGTCTACATTGGACTTTATAGGCAATGTCCTCAGTAATTACATTAGGAATCGCACATGGAATCAAAACATCACAACTTAGAGTAAGTAAATCGTCATTTGAGATCGGCTGCCCTCCAGTAAATCCTTTGATTGACCCATGTTGTTCTTTGTATTCTATAATTTCTTCACAATTGATCCCATTTGGATTGTAAATTCCACCTGAACTGTCAGAAACTGCAACTACTATTGCACCTAATTCATCTACCGCGCGAAAGAAATTCCTTCCCACATATCCTAAACCTTGAATTGCCACTTTGTGGTTCTGGATTTCTTCAAATTCCGTTCTCGCTAATTCATGCAAAATATAACTAATTCCTAAACCTATCCCTTGATCTCGACCAAAAATTCCGCCAATATTTTTTGGTTTTCCCGTACAAACGCGGAGTGGAGCCTTTCCTAAGGACATGCTGTATGTATCTGCTACCCAAGACATAGTTGTTGAATTTGTATTTAGATCCGGGCAAATAATATCTTGAGTTGGACCAATAACATTTAAAATCGAAAATGTATAGCGTCGGACAAGATTTTCCAGTTCGCCATCACTTAATTTTTTCGGATCTCCGACAATTAAACCGCATGAGCCTCCAAACGGAATTCCCATAAGTGCAGCTTGAATTGACATTATCATCGCAATGGCATGAAGATCTTCCACTTGATAACGTTCGCTAATGATTAATCCTCCCAAGGTAGGACCTAATGTATTTGAATGCTGCACGCGATAACCTTGATAAAAATCAATATGCCCCATATCCAACTTAATGGGAAAATTTACCTTGGTTGTCCTTAAAGGATGGCAGAAAAACTCAATGGTTTCTTTAGATATCTCTAATTTTTTACCAAATTTGGTAAAGCGCTTAACTTGATCTTGCAACAGGCTGCTCATATTTGGTTTCCTGATAATTTTTTTTTAATGAAAAATGAACTGCTCAGCTTTATAAAGAAACAATAAAGCGAGTATGATTCATACGAGTGAGTGATTAAATTCTGTGAAATTTAAAAGTTTTTTTTAACATTTGAGATAAAGATTCTACCCAAAAAAATGGGAAAATTATAAAATAAGAAAAATTGAAAAAATCTAGAGTTAATCTCAAGAAAAGTAATAAATGATCTAGCAGAGAACTCACTTAGCATGTTAAATCATTAAAAAGCACTAATTAATGCCAACAAATTCAAAACAAATAAATATAATCCCAAAATTATGGATAACGGGAAAATAATATAATATAATGGTGTTTTAAATGGTCTTTCCAGTATCGGCATTTTGATTCTAAGATATAGAGCAATAACACCGGCTGGAATCATCGCAGATAATAAGATAAGTCCCAGACCGATATAGGAGAAGATATCTATTATTGTTCCGCCCATTTTTGAAAACAAGAGCACCATAACTAATCCGAAAATTCCACTAATTATTACAGTTAAAGTTGAATTGTAAATGTGGATTCTTTTTTTCGTTTCTGCAAATATCTTATGTAAGCTTTCACCTTCGGCGAGCACTTTTAATTGATGGGTTAAGGTAATGAAAATCGCAAAAGCGGTACCTAAGGCAGAAAATGATTTCAACCCAGAGAGAAGAGCACTTGGCACACCATAGTTTGCTTCAATAAAGGCAAAGAAATCAGGATCAGTGTCGGATAATATCCCTTGAGGAATTATCATACCGGCGCTGATTATTACAAAGATGTATATTATAATTATTGCACTCAGCACCATCAAAATTCCGCGAGGTAAAAGTTTTTCTGGTTCTTTTTCTTCTTTTTTCAGTTTTAAATCACCGCTGAAAACTAACAGAACTTCGAAACCCATTAACGCCCATAAAGAGCTGTTTCCAATAGAGATAAACATTTCACCCGTAAAAGTAGAAGTATTAAGATTTGCACCATTTCCTTTAATTATAAAGAATAAGGAAATTATCAGAAGTGATAAAACTTTTAGGCAAATCCAGATGCTGATTGTCCAACCAATTATTCTTAAAGGTATTGCTTCTACTACAAATGCAAGTATTATTATAACTAAAACCGTGAGAATTATCAAAAGTGCAAAGGAATCAACACCTATCATTTCCAAAAATGATGATACTGAAACAAATACTAAAATTGCTCCAATTATGGTATATCCAAAATAGTAGACGAAACCTAGAATGCTACCCCATTTTTTATTAATTGCGCCGCTTACATAAGAATAAGGTCCACCACTTTTGGGGAACATGCCTACAACTTCAGCATATGCCAAACCTGCCGTGAAAAAAAGCATCCAGCTGATAACTATTACAAGAATTGAGTATGATCCAGCTGTATTAACCCAAGAAAATGGATCGCCCCAAACCCCGCTTCCAATTACAGTAGTAAGCCCTAAGCTCAAGATACCAATAATTCCAATTTTTGAATTAGTGTTCTCCCTCATAAATGATCGATCCCTAAAAGCAAAATAACTCAAATTTTACTTTTATACTTTATGGTCTCATCAAAAAAATTTCAATAATTTATAATTGGATAGAAATGATCCTTAAATCATTTGAATAGTTACATTGTACTGCTTTACTTGCAAATTTTCATTTTTTACTGCATTCATTGATGGGTTGCTATTTAGTGTGGCCTTGTGCCCAATCGCAGTAAAAACTACCTCGCTATAGTTTTTTAATTCCATTTCCTGTAGTGTTTTAGACTCTGTTTTTCCCTTCTCAAAAAGGGGATTATAGACAAATTGCTTGGTTAAGGGATTTGTAATGATAAACGATTTTCGATTTACTGTTGGAAAATAGTCCCTTACTGCTTTAAAAAGATCTAAAACTGTTGCATCAGAGGAGACTACTACTGTAATATTTTCCTGTCCTTGTTTAGATCCGCATGCAACACAATCTTCTAGCCTAGAAATTTCAACTGGTTCGAACAACCCGAAAACCCCGTTATAATTAATATATGGAGGATTCATGATATTACCAATAGAGTGATCGTTCATTAAGAAGAGGATTTTCAAGATTTCTTGAGATTGAATGGAAGAAATAATCGAACTTACACTTTGAATTGCAGGGATTTTATTTCCTAAAATATTTTCCATATCTTCTAAAGCAAAATCTTCCCCGAAAGTGGTTAAGATATTCTGCTTGATTTCTTGCAACGATTCTTTAGAGATTGTGTTCTTCATTTCTGGAGGTATAGATTCATCTAAAACCCTTTGCCGTAGATTTTCTAACTCTTTCTGAGCATATATCAGCGTTTCTTGCATATCTTGGGGATTGTTATAATCTGGTTTTCGATCATATTTTTTAATAAAGTGTACTTCTCCTTTAATCGCACAGTGTTCACGTGTACGCGGAATTCCCTTAAGCGTGCAGGCCGCAACTTGATTTCGAAGTGGAGGTGGTACTGGAACCACGCAACGATAACATGGTGTGTGATGCATGTATTTTGATTCATATTCATCGAAATGATTTTCAATTTTTTCTCGGATTTGTTGCCGAACTGGTGTGATATATTTCTTCTCCAGAGATTCAATTTCCTCCTGCAGTTCTGCTATCCGTGATTGTGCAGAAAAATATTCGGGAAATTGGGATTCATCTAAAATCCATAATTGCTCATCTACCAAACGATCCATTATACTGGTCTTTGATCCAACAGGAAATGCTTTTCCACTCTTAGTTCGGGTTGATTCGGGAATTATTACTTGAACATGACCTTCAAATCCTACGGTACCTCCTTCAATCAAGGGAATTCCTAATTTTAGGCAGAACTTGTTCAGATCCATACGTGCTTGCACATTATCCAAAGCTGCTACCACGGCATCGCATTCCATATATTTTGTCATGGGGATTTGTTGGAGTGGAATAGTGAAAACTTCCACTTCTAGGAATGGATTCATTTTTTTAAGGCGTTCAGCGGCGACTTCTGCTTTAAATCTGCCTTCATCTCCACGATAAAATAACATCTGTCGTGAGAGATTACTGGTTTCTATTGTATCCATATCACAGAGAATTAACTTTCCAATCCCCATTAAAGCCAAATCCTTGGCAATCTCACACCCTAAAGCACCCACCCCCGCGATAAAAACGGTGCTCTGCTTTACAACGATCTGATTCCATCCTGGAAGTAGTTTTTGGCGTTTAGCACGTTCAATTTCTTCAGAAGTGAGCGTCGTTTCTATTTTTTTTTTTTTTTTTT
>CAYRPF010000058.1:0-5248 GCA_964426185.1 uncultured archaeon
TTTCTTGAGCTTCTTCTAAAAGAGAAGTAACATCTTTGTATCTACTGGAAAAATGGGTTAAAAATAGCATGCAAACTTCTGCTTCTTTAGCAATTTCAGCCGCCGTAGCTGCAGTTAAATGTTTTTTTTCTTCCGCTAAATCAGCAAATTCTTTTCCATATGTAGCTTCACATATAAATACATCTGCCTTTTTAGCCAGATTAATTAGACCTACGCATCTTTTGGAGTCAGCACTGTAGCAAATAATCCTTCCGGGTCGAGGAGGAGATACAATTCCGCTTTCGAGTGGATCAATTTCAATACCACTATTCAATTTAACTTTTTTACCTTTCTGCATCTGTTTCCAAAGAGATCCTCTAGGAACACCCATTTCGATTGCTCTATTTGGATTGAATTTTCCATCCAGGGGCATTTCTTCAAACCGAAAACCCATAGTAGGAACTGAATGTTCTACCCAAGCATATTTGACTTGGTACTTTTTTGTTGAAAAAACAATATTATCAGAGCGATTGTATACAGTTCGCTCATAATTAGGTGTTAAAAATTGCGAGTATTTAATTAATCGTGTATTAACATTAAGAACATCAGAGAAAGAATCAGAATTCTCTCCATTTATAATATATGGAGGAATAACTTCAATCACTGTTAAAGGATATTTTTCTGCCTTCAATCCCACTATTTGATAGTGCATTAAAAGAAAGGACGCAATTCCAAACGGACCTATAATTGTGAGGGGTTTGGTTCGAGAGTTGAGATGAAAATTAAATAATAAGCCTGGAAGTCCGATAATATGATCGCCGTGTAGATGTGATATAAAAATTGTAGTGGGAACATTAAATTTCAAATTTGCTGCTTCAAACCTACGTTGAACATCTTCTCCAGCATCAAAAAGTAAAATATGTCCTGAATCTAAACGCAAGGCAACTGCAGGTAAATTTCGGGTTTTAGTGGGAGTAGCCCCACTGGTTCCTAAAAAAATAAGATCCATGATTACTCGTCTAGTAGTTGTGATACAAATTTAGAGAAATGTCGCTGTGAGTGATAAGTCATTGGAATTTTTAGAATCTCACATTTTTTAGAATTTGGAACGTTATAAATGAGGGGATGAACTAAATCTTCTATAGGATATTCGTGTTCATTACGAAAAACAGGTTTTTTCGCTGAGGTGATATACCGAATGAAAGCAGTTTTTTGCAAATTCATGGTTCTAATACTATAAAGCCGTTTAAGCATAAAAGAATTTTTTCTTAATGAAGTAAATTTTTTAACCCAATTCACTCATTTATTACTAGCGATCATTCCATTTGGTAATAAAAAAATGTCCAGTTCTTCTAAAGAATTCCTTCAGTGCCCTCAGTGCAAGACGATATACTTGTTAGATAATAAAGAGACCCATTCGTGTGAAAAGTGTCAATATCCTAAGTTAGAAAAGATTTCTGGTCGATTTATTTTACGATGCAAGAAATGTGGTCTAACACAAAATAAAAATAGTTTTATGCAGCTACATGGAAATACTGCCTTAAGCTGTCAAGCCTCAAACTGTAATGGTGATCTAAAAGCAATTCAAATTGGGATAAATCCAAACGCTCCATCAACAGCAACAAATAAATCGGGGGCAATTCCGGGATTTGGGGCAGTAAAACCACCTAAAATGCCCAAAAGGAGAAAATTAGCTGCACAAAGTTCTCATGAAGCTGAAAAATTGGTGAAAACTTTAGCCGCCCAACCAAAACCAAAAATAAAAAAAAGTTCATTTTTCCCCTTTCCAATAATTGAAGAGAGTACCGATGCAATGGAAAATGGAAAATCGGGAATACGACCAAATCAACCTCCAGCAGATCTATTTTTACAAAATCTTCAACCTTTTCCCACTTCTACCCCAGCAAAAGAAGAAAAATATAAACAAAAAGATCACGCTGGAATTAGAGTTGGGGATGTATTGATGCTAAATGATATTCCATATCAAGTTATTTTAAAAATAGGGACAGGAGGTATGGGCGCAGTTCATAAAGTCAAAAACTTGAAAACTGGAGAATTTTCTGCATTAAAAGAATTTTATTATACACGTTTTCACGATCCTGAATCAGGAAAAAATTTCTGTGAGAAATACTGGGAGCGCGAATCCCATATCACAGCAATTCAAAGTGAATCTCCCGAACGTAGCATGAAATTTATTGGAAAACTCCACTTAACACAATTTCATAACCCTGAATACTACATTTTTCTGGAATATATTGAGGGAACACCACTAGATAAGTGGTATTTGGAAAAATTTCCCGATTTATCACATCTAACCTTACCAGTACTTCAAGATTTGATAAAAAATATTTTAATGCCTATCACCCGACATATGTATTTTTGTCATCAAAAGGGTATTGTTCATCGAGATCTTACTGTTCAAAATATCATGATTGTATCTCCAGATGAAAATACGTATTATCCAATTATAATTGATTGGGGGGTTGCAAAGGAAATTGGATTAGAGAAAATATATAATCCTCGAAAACCTTACTATGTTTCAGCTACGCCAGAAGCCACGGGAATCCGTAACCGAGGCACACCTCCTGAAGTAATGGCCGGTTTTGAGCCTATTGCCACCACAGATGTGTATATGTTAGGACATATCATGTTCTATTTATTTAGTGGAGGTAATTATGCGGGGGCAGCTGCTACAAATGAAGATTTTGTATTACATCCGGGTGATTTTAATCCGAAACTGCCAGAAGAATTTAATAAATTGGTCGAATACATGACTCAATATGAACCTGCAGATCGAATGGCAGATATGGTTAAAGTTTATGATGCACTACAATGGATCTATGAAGCTGCAGATAAAATAATTCAAAAAAGCAAATTACCTCAATCCTGGGCAAAATATTATTTGTATTGTGATTATAATCAAGGATTTTTGGAAATTCCCCCTCGTCAAATCGTCAATATCGGAAGAGACGAGATATTACATGTGGGTCGAACTCATGAGATGGATGGCCATATTTATAATGCACTCTTACCGACCGACGATGGAAAATTTTCCTTTCAATTATATATCGATAATGATATAGCCTATATTCGAGACATTTACTCTCCTATGGGAACATTTCTTTCCAAATTAACAATGCCAAATCAACAAGTCTATAACAATGTGGCAATAAAAAATTTAGATAACGTGGCAATCCAATTATCATCCGCAAATCTAGGTAATATGCTTATTGAAGTCCCATTTGTTGCTCCAGATGGCAAAACATATCGAATACCGTTCAAAATATATAAACAGGAAGTAGAATAAGAAATGGTAACTAATTCTGACCAAAATATTAATCCTTTGCGCGATCTACTTTACGAAATTGGCAACTTAAACCCGCCTCAATATGTTTGGCAGTGGTTTTTTCGTTATTTTGCAGGAGGAACCAATAACTTCAAAGATGAGCCAGTTGATCTATTAGAAAATTATGAGAATCTATTTCTTATGGCCATGAAAACCTTAGAGTACAGATATTCAACCCAACAATATGCGAAAATTATTCGAGATTTGATGACACCTGATTATACATACTATTTTGTGGGTGACACTCATGGGAGCTTCGATGACACCTATTTGATAATTGATTACTTCATAAAGGTTTTTCAAGTAAATCCTAAGGTAAAAATAGTATGGATTGGAGATATGGTTGATAGAAATCCATATGATCTGCAAAATTTGGCATTTATTCTATCTTTTTGGATACTTTTTCCAGATAATGTATTCATCCTTCGTGGAAATCATGAAGATTCATCAGTGTGTTCAAGATACGGCTTTTCTCAACACTTATATGAAAAGGCTCAATCTCGCGAAAAATTTGAATCTATATGGAAATTGATTACCAATTTCTTCAGCAAGTTGCCTTTAGGTTTAATATTTCAGAGTGGGAATAAAAAAGGCTTGGTATTCCATGGAGGGATCCCTTTTGATGTGGCAAATTATCACCCAGTTAATTTAGATGAAATAGAGCAATATTTGAATTGTTATCAACTTGAACATTTTGATATGGATGTGTATTCTCAAACAATATTATGGGCAGATCCTGATCCCCAATTATCTGAACCTGTTGCTCCTACGCCAAGAACTGGACGACCTCGGTTTAGCCAACAAGCTTTCTCTGAATTTATGAGTGTTAATAAATTTGATTTGATGATTCGTGGTCATCAAAAATTTAAAAGTGGATATCAACTTTTTTGGAATAACCAATTAATTTCACTTTTCAGCACTTCTACCTATGACGGAAGAAAGATAGGATATGCACGTTTTCTGCGCCTATTTCCAAATTCACCTATTTCTGAAATTGGACCTGAAGAAGAAGGAAAACAAGGAATCCTATGGGTGAATGGTGAATTTTTAGAACAACAGCTAGCCAAATATTACAATGCCAGCACTAAATCATAAGATCCTAAGGATATAAAAAAAAAATTTATAGCCATTCTTCTGATATTATATTGAAAATAATAATAACCGGTGAATAAAATGAAATACTTTGGAGAAAGAGATGTTAATGAAGAACCATTGGGTGAAGATTTCTATAATAAAACAATGCCGACCATTTTTTTTGGAATGGCAATTTGGGCGTTTTCTGCTCTATTTTTCTCGGGCTTTATCACGGGAAAGCCGATTGTGCCGTCTTTAGGCATTATAATCACCCTAACTATCTTGTATTTTGTAATTTGGATTGCTACCATGATTTTAGCCGGCAAGCGTCAAAATGAAATTGCGCGCGTTCTCTTTTTCAGCGCTTCCTTTATTACAGGAATATTAAATTCATTTATTTTGTTGTCTGGCGCATTAGAGGTTGGCTTGGGGTTAGCTCGAGATTTATTTACTGTAGCATCTATCATCGGTGTTTTTGCGGTTGGTTCCGCGTTAGCTATAGGATATATGTTCAGGCGAAATTTCAGTTTAAAGTATATTTACTCATTTATGATTTTTGGTGTTATTATTATTTCTATGGAATGGATTTTGTCAATTTTTCTCAATCAATCATCCGGATGGGTGATATTTATTAGTATTCTCAGCTTAATCTGGATACTTGGAATAACATTATACGATGGAGCAACCTTATCAGCAAAAATTGGTGCTGGATATTGGATGATGGCAGTTATCGACGTATTTTTAGATTTGGTTGTTGTAATCATCCGAATTTTTATTATATTGGTTAGAATTTTTGCAGAATCGAAATAATCTCAACTTTTTTAATTATATCTTATTCTCATAATTTTA